>JACYMB010000199.1 GCA_015272205.1 Synechococcales cyanobacterium T60_A2020_003
CTCCAACAACACTGCATCCTCCGCGCCCAAATACGATATTTCTAACCAGGTTACAACTAGCAGCGTTCAATATGCAGCCCCCTTCGTCAGCCGTCGCTTTTGGGTCGATTACGCTAAACTACCCCGCAACAGTGCCGGAGAGGTGAGCACCGCATCGGTTGCGAACTGGTCTGTCAACCTACCCAACGATGATCGCGAGTATTTGTATGACCCCTCTACGCGGCAACTCACGCCCCTTGCTGACGTAGCGGATCGCGGCCAAATGCCCAGCCTCCTCGTCGAAATGACCACCAATACCTCCTCAGACTCCGTGCGCGTATGCCGCAAGGGCTTTAGTTTTCTTGGGTTTTCAGCATTGCGCTGTCGGGAAGCTGATTTGGCAACTCTTCCCGTTCGCGAGGAGTCTACATCCGGTGAGGTCATTACCAGCAGCAGTCAAGTTGATAATGGAACAACTACCGAAACCAGCAACACAGAGCCACGAAATACGACCAATAACTCATCCCAAACCACCGTTGATGTGGCCCTCCGGGGTGTAGATAGCACGATTTTAGCAGCGGGCGATCGCGTGGGTGGCCTTATTGTTACCCGGGGCTGGACGGCAAACCACATTGGAACGGACCTTGCCCTTCCGCCTCAAAATGGACGCTGGCCCGACTCGACGGGAGTTCCCATCTACGCGATTGGCGCACCCGGATCTAAAGTTGAGGTTCGCTGCTGGTATGAACCGATTGGCGGCCAAAATGCGTCCACCTACTCCGAGGGCATGGACTTCGCCTTTGATTTTGCCCACCTCGATAGCTGTATTGCTGGGGAACGCGGCACAGTGGTTGTGAATGCGGGCGACCGAATTGGCACTATTGGCAATTCAGGCTCTGCCAGCACAGGCCCTCACCTCCACATGCAGCAACGCCAAGGAGGAAATGCGAGTCCGATCACCGGAACTCAGGTAGAAGCCTGGAAGGGATATATTGAGATCGCGTTGACCGGGATTGGTACAAACAACGTGGCCTCAAATCGCTAAATTCCTAATCACGGACAACGGCGAAGTTCTAATAAAACGCAGACAGCACAGGCATTAACTGTTGCTGTCTGCATCTTCGGTTTGGGTCGTATTAACGTCGGGGGAAACCACCTGAATGCGGCTTTGGGGATAGGGAATCATTAACGCAACAACGCTAACAACGGTGGCAAGCAAGGTCAAACGAATGACCAATACTTTGTTGATTAACGGTTCTCTCACCAGATATTCTCCTCAACGATGGGCAATCCAGGGTTAGACTACAAATCCAAACCCATGATTTCCCGATCCTAAGATTAATCCCGATCATTCTGGAACCAGCGTGTGACAAAATCTAGAAAGGCTGAATGAAACCGCTTTCGCTACATTTAGCGCCCCTACCTGCTGTTCAACTGGATCAAAAAGGGTCATTTTAGAATCACCCAAGCGGCGGATCACATCACCCATGAGCCCCTGATTTCTGTAGCGGCTATCCATCTCTCGCCATAGATCAGACCCTTAGTCGATAGACTCAAGACTTCCTTGGTGATAACGTCCAAAGGTTCCAGACTGGATTCACAGGGATTATCTGCCAAGGTTCTGGAACAGCGTCTATTAACTCTGACGATGGGCGATACACGAACAGCGTCGCATCGTCCCAACCTTGTAAAGGCAATAGCGCAAAATCAGATGGCTGGCGCATCAAATAAAATGGAGTTTCCTCGGGCAAGCTAAAACTTAGGGAAACAAGGTTGGCACCATTGATATGCTCATCTCCGCGATCGCTAATGACAACTGATTTTTCTGTTGTAGCAATATAATCAGCGATCGCCGCGTTGTAGTAGTTTGGAAACTTCGTCCACCATGTTTCTGCAAATAGGCTGATCGTACAAGAAGCAACGCTAACAACAACGAGCATCGGTAGAACCATACGTCTCCACCATACTTGTCGCTGTTTCCAGAGATGCACGATCCAGTAACTTACTGCGAGTTGAATCGCGGGATAACATCCAATTAAAAATCGAGCCACGGTGGATCGGAGTCCACCAATCATCAAATCAGGTAATGCCAAGATCAGAAATGGAATCCCCACAGACGTAACGATAAAAAACCAAGTTGGGAACGGCGTCCAACGATAAATCGTGTAGAGAGATACACCAATCATGACCAAGATTGGAATCCGCGAGAGCAAGCGCAGCAGCGGAGGCACACTAATATCGGTATCCATGAACAACGCCGTAACGTTGAATACCCATAAGTTTAGAAGCGTCCCCATAGGGATCGCAGAACGCGTCCAGTCCGTCGTTGCAGCGGCCATCTCAAAGTTGCGGTGCACAACCCACGCCCACGGTAAGAAAAGC
This sequence comes from Synechococcales cyanobacterium T60_A2020_003, assembly GCA_015272205.1. Taxonomy (NCBI): domain Bacteria; kingdom Bacillati; phylum Cyanobacteriota; class Cyanophyceae; order Synechococcales; species Synechococcales cyanobacterium T60_A2020_003. The sequence continues at coordinate 2,362 of JACYMB010000199.1, forward strand.
ACGGCAGCGATCGCGATCGCGACTAAGTAAAAAAGTCCGGCCTTCCGATACTGATGATGCTCCCAGGAAAAAGTAGGTGGTAATATCTTTTCCTTTAGAATCAAACCTGCGAGGTATACGCCATGGGCAACAACAGTCAGACCAAATAGCGGCTGAGTGTAAAAACCGACCGTAGTCGTGCCCGCATATAGCCCCCAATCGTTCCATCGTCGGGTTCGGATGCTTCGAAGTAACAGCCAACTGACTGCAATCGTTGTGGCAGTCATAAGACTGTACTGCCGCGCGGTCTGAGCAAACAAAATATCCAATGGAGAGAGTGCTAACAGCACCGTCGCCATCAGTGCAACCGCAGAACTCGCAAACAGTTCAAGACCCAAGGCGTACATGAGCGGCAGCGAAAACAGGCTGATCACAGCAGGCAGCATTCGGTCTGCGGTGATTGAACTACCAAACAGCACCATCCATACTCGAGCCATGACAAAATACGGAGGCGGATGTTGTGGATCTTCCACTGCTAGCCCTCGTACCGTATCCCAAACGGTACTATTGGGCTTGATGCTTTGAAATTGGCGAATTTCAGAAGCCCTAAAGGTCTGATTTTGGAACAAGGTATCCTGCACCTCAGCACTCAAGTAGCCTGCTGCACGAAAGTTGGTATACACCTCGTCATGCCAGAGAATCTTGCCATCCAGGTTAGCCAACCGAAAGAAAATGCCAACTGCAATCAGCACCACAGCCGCTTGCTGCAAACCACCGAGCTGATTCCAGCGCGATCGCACCTGTTTCAACGCTTGCACTATCCTAAAAGCTCCCCATGTCGAACCGTCCCAGCATAAACACGTTGTGCACCTTAATCTAGGGGCGATCGCGTTGGCCAAACGTTACGTCAGCTACAATCAACGCCATTACTGGGCCGGAGGCTGGGCATCAGGATTGGCCGGAGGCTGGACAGAACAAGGATTATCCGCAGGAGCCGCTTGGCAATTATTGATATATAGTTGTTCGACGTATGGCTTCTGCCAGTAGGGTGGGATCTCCAGCAAATCTCGCGTTCCTGTAAAGCCTTGACCAATGAAAAATAAAAGCGCGATCGAATTCAGGACAATATGCACCGTTCGCCAGCGATTGGTACGATCGTGATAGATATCGGGCGCAATCGCCTGGGCAAACAGCATCAGCATTGCTGCCGTTAATCCAAAGTAAAAGTGTGAGAGATACCACTCAAAATCTCGGCGGAATACACCATCTTGAAAGCCCAGAAGTACTAGACCCATTCCCGTTAATGAGGCAAACACACCGCGCCACAGCCGTGTTCGAGCTTTGAACAGGAAGAACAAGGAGAGCACTGTCACAATAAACAACGCCACAATGAAGAATGCTTTGAACGGATCGTTGCTCCACGTTTGCTTCTCAGCCATCGCTAAAAATATGGGATGAGCCAGACCCATAAGAGCCAAAATGACAACCGAAGCTGCTAACCAGCGACCAATTTTGACATGGTCTCGGCCTGCCGTTGGGGGAATTGTGCTTTTGCTCTTATCCGCTGTTTGTAAGCGACGTTGGCGGGTTTGCCATGCGAAGTAAGACACAATGCCAATTAAGGGGAACACGAATACTACGGCTAATGTGGGATGGATTAGCCCCATTAAATCAGGATTCATCGCTTTAACCTCAGATCACGAAGACGTTCAATGTATACCACTGCTTGAACCGTTCAAGATAGCGGTTAGCTTACAAAACACAGACCTTTGGGCGGAACGCTGATTCGTTAGAGAATCCGCTCTACACGAAGACATCGCTAGCCTGGATTAACCTGCACATTTTATGACGGTGGACGAAGGCATTCTAACGGCCTTCCCTGAGAGGATGCTGTGAATAGCACCTTGAAAACCTGATAAACTTCAAATTTTTTTGACAGATCAGCAGATCTTGGGTTGATGTTCTGATTCCTTCTCGTTCATGATGTAGGGGGTCATGACTCGCAATGAATACTACAGCTAGTTATGTACTGAGGGATAAGCTTTATTCCTATCAGTGAAGCGTTCCGCTAAGGGCATTGCGATTAGCATGATGGGCATCTAGAGCAATGGTGAACGGGGTTAGTCCCGAACCTTATGATTGTTCTGTGGCGGGTTCATGCTTCACACCGATTACCAATTTAGCTTCTCCGTGAAAGCCCCGCACTCTGCCGAAGGCGAGTGTCGGGATG
>JACYMB010000200.1 GCA_015272205.1 Synechococcales cyanobacterium T60_A2020_003
GAAGCCGCCCCACCAAAATGTCCTAACCGATATGGCTAGCGCTATAAAACTCAAAATTGGTGCAGGTTCGACAAACATCATTTCAAAAAATAGGTGGCAAGCACGCTTACCACCTACAAAAAGCTTGTTTCTATATGCGCTACTCAACCAATATCAGGTTACGAAGTAGTTTAGGGTGCCAACAACCAGAACCAGAACAACCCAAAGGCCAGAACCCAGCCACAACAAGCGCTTAGACTGATCCCAATTTTGAGGGCTGGCATAGGCAACAGGTACAGCGATGACCATCAGAAAAGACATCGCCACCAAAGCCAGAAGCGCAATATTAAAAAGAATCGCCATTACGGTTTTCTCCCAATCGTTACGTAAGGACTAGACATCCGCAAGTCAAGTCAACGAGTCTGCAATATGCAGAAATCTCCCTTGTATGTAACCTATCAGAAATTGCCCCCTCTCCGCACTTTCTCTGCCAAGATGTTTGGTATGGATTTGGTTCTTTGTCATACAACCGCAGATTTTGACACCCTGGCGGCAGCCGTTGGGGTGACGCGCCTGCATCCGGGCAGTCGGATTGTGTTGGCGGGGGGTGCTCATCCAGCCGTTCGGGATTTTCTAGCGCTGCATCGGGATGAGTATCCGCTGATTGAGCGGCGATCGGTGAATGTTCATCAGATCCGGTCGCTGACGGTGGTCGATACCCAGTGGCGCGATCGCCTCGGGAAGTTAGCGGAATGGCTGGATCTGCCCAATGTATCAATTACTCTTTACGATCACCATTCCGGCGGTGAGGTGGAGAGCGATATTCCCGCAGGCGATCGCCACATTGAACCCGTGGGTGCCACCACGACCCTGATTGTGGAGCAGTTGCGTCAACGCCACCTTTCCCTCAATAGCGTCGATGCCACGGTGATGGCCTTGGGAATTCACGTCGATACCGGATCCCTCACCTATGGAGAAGCCACTCCCCGTGACGCAGCGGCCTTAACCTGGCTGATGGAGCAAGGGGCAAACCAGCGGGTGATTGGGGAGTACACGGAACCGGGGTTGTCACCCGAACTGCAAGACATCCTGACCCTGGCGATCAGTGACCTTCAGGTAGAAACCGTCGAAGGATGTGCGATCGCCTCAGTTCTGCTCTCCGTAGATGGCTATATGCAGGGCATGTCCAGTGTGGCGTCCCATCTGATGAGCTTGACGGACAGTGATGTATTGCTGCTGGGGGTGCGCTATCCGGTGAGCGATGAGGATGAGCGCCTGACGGTGATTGGGCGATCGCGCAGTGGCTACGGTGAGTTTGGCGGTGTGGATCTGGGTGAACTCTTTAAACCTTTGGGCGGCGGCGGGCACGCGAAGGCGGCGGCGTTAACGATCCGGGGAAAAGATGCCGAAGCGATCATGGCGACATTGCTGGCTCAGGTCAAAACTCAGATTCCCCATCCGCCCACGGCACGGGAACTGATGTCCTCGCCCGTTCGTACTATTCGCCCCGAAACAACCATTGGCGAAGCGCAGCGAATTTTGTTGCGCTACGGGCATTCGGGGCTGTCCGTTGTGGATGAACAGGGGCAGCTAACGGGCATCATTTCGCGGCGCGACCTGGACATTGCCCTACACCACGACTTTTCCCATGCTCCGGTGAAGGGCTTCATGACCACCAACGTCAAAACCATCGCGCCCGACACCACCCTGCCCGAGATTGAGTCGCTGATGGTGACCTACGACATCGGACGCTTGCCCGTGCTGGATGGCGATCAGCTCGTGGGCATCGTCACCCGGACAGACGTGCTGCGGCAGCTCCACCAAGAGAAAAGTATTGGCAGCGATCGCCGCCTCATTGCTCAACGCCTAGAAGAGGAAGAACTTGCGGCCTCTCTGCTGGCAGAGAAAGCCGATCCGATGTCTTGTCCCCTGCCAGATACCATGCGATCGCTCCTCCAACGTAAGTTGAAGCCTGCCCTGTGGGAGTTGTTGGGCAAAATCGCGCGGCAAGCCGAGGAGCGCGGGTGGCAGCTTTATTTAGTCGGGGGTGCGGTGCGGGATATTTTCCTCTCTACGGATCGGGCGCTGAATTTATCAGATATTGATCTGGTGGTAGATGGCTTCCATCGGGCGGCGGATCAGGCAGCAGGAGTGGAATTGGCGCGATCGCTCCAGGATACCTATCCCAAGGCACGACTCCAAACCCACGGACGGTTTCAGACGGCGGCGCTGCTGTGGCACAATGACCCAGACTTGGATTCCCTCTGGCTAGACATTGCCACCGCTCGGACGGAGTTCTATCCCTATCCAGCGGCGAATCCAGAGGTGGAAGCCAGTTCGATCCGCCAGGATCTCTACCGTCGGGATTTTACGATTAATGCCCTGGCGATCCGGTTGACCCATCCCCGGCAAGGCGAGTTACTGGACTTCTTTGGCGGAATGCTGGACTTGCGATCGCGCCAAATTCGCGTCCTCCATGCCAACAGTTTTATTGAAGATCCCACCCGGATTTATCGAGCGGTGCGGTTTGCGGTGCGCCTGGGCTTCACCATCGATGCCCAAACCGAGGGCTATATTCGCCATGCGATCGCCAGCGGCATCTATCGGCGGGTGCAGGCTGAGGTCGAAAAAACGCCCGCTCTGCAAACCCGATTGCGCCAGGAACTCAAATACATCCTGGAAGCGCCCTACTGGATGGCGGCAGTGCAAATGTTGACCGATCTGGGTGCCCTCTGCTGCATTCATTCGGAGTTGCACCTCACGGCTCAGCTTTGGAAACAGTTGCGCCTGGTCGATCGCTGGATGCGTCGGTTTGATGGCGAGAATCAGCTTCCCCACTGGATGATTTTGTTAGAGGTGATGCTGTCGTCGTTACCCACCGCAGAACGGACGCGGGTGGCCGAAAATCTCCAGCTTCCAGCCGAAAGTATTGACCGGATGCGATCGCTCGACCACTGGCAACATCACATTACTAAGCAATTACCAACGTGCAAGCGCCCCAGCCAGCAGTTTCACCTCTTCCAGCCCTACAACCTCGCTAGCCTCACCCTGCTTGCCGTCACCTGTCCTCGTCCCGTGCGCCACGCCATCTGGCAGTATCAAACCTACCTGACAACTGTGACGCCCCCGCTTGATGGAAACGACCTTAAGGCACTAGGCTATAAACCCGGTAAGACGTTTAAAGTCATGCTGGATCAGTTGCTGGATGCAACGCTAGATGGAAACGTGAGCGATCGCCCCCAGGCCATCGAATTCCTGCATACCCATTTCCCCCTATCTCAACCCATTTCCTAACCACCGCCTATGCCATCTCCAATCCGCCTTTGCATCATTCTGGGTACCCGTCCCGAAGCGATTAAGCTGGCTCCCGTTATCCAGCAATTTCGGCAAGCGCCCGCTTTCGATACGCGGGTCATCCTCACGGGGCAACACCGGGAAATGGTGGCGCAGGTCATGGAGCTATTTGACCTGACGGCAGATCACGACCTGGCAATCATGCAGCATGGGCAGACCTTGACCGACATCACCTGCCGCAGTTTGCAAGGCTTGGAGCAACTGTACAAAGAGATTCAGCCCCAGTTTGTGATCGTTCAAGGGGATACGACAACGGCCTTTGCCGCTGCCCTGGCCGCGTTCTACCAGCAAATTCCCGTGGGGCACGTTGAAGCCGGACTCCGCACCGATGAC
>JACYMB010000201.1 GCA_015272205.1 Synechococcales cyanobacterium T60_A2020_003
CTCATCTGAATTCTGCTTGCTGCTTTCCTTTTTGGATCAATTGGATAAAGTCGAGCTCAGGACATCGCCTAAACACCTCTCGTGCTGTCAGACTCTTGATCATGGTGACTAGCTTTGTCACGCTGTAGGTTGGTACTGACTGCACCAGAAGGTGCACATGGTCTTTATCCACACCGATCTCAATGAACTTAATCTCATAGCGCTTCTCGATTTCTAGGCATACTTCTCGTAGGACTGCATCAACCTGTTCGTCAAATACAGCCCGTCGATACTTCGCTGGAAACACTAAGTGGTAGAGCAAAACGGTAACGTTATGGCTTTTATGGATGTACTCACTCATCCTGGCATTTTACGCCGCAGAGCGGCGGGGAATCGACCCGCAGGGATTGAAGAAGGACACATTGCTTTTTATTCTGTTTGGCATCATTGCATTACATTGGCACAATGACTCACAATACATATCCTTATTGCAAGCAGATTTTCCTTGGATAATAAGAGATATATTAATCCTACAGGTTATAAATTAAAAACAGGCATTTTTGCTTTCCACGTTTCATAGAGCTTGATGTCGAGTTCCAGTGGCTTTGCCAACTTTTCTCGCAATTCGTCATTAGGGGAAAGGATTTTGGCGTGGCGCTGTCCTGCAACGTTAGCCGATTCAAACTCTTCAGGAACACCAATTTTTTTAAAAATAATAGGGCAGTCGGTATTAATCCGTTCCGTTAGAGAAACGACATCAAACTTCGATAAAAGGTCATTGGCCGTTTTTAGCTTGCGTTCAGCAGACATGTGGTGAAACTGCTTAAATCCACCATATTTTTTCACAAGCCAGACTAACTGACTTCTTCGTTTCTTGACGTTTCTGTACCACTCATCAAAGTCTAGAATATCCTTTTCTTCTTGGCGACGTACATTCATCTTCCAGTTGTAGGAGGAAACCATCCAAGACACTGGTTCACGCAAAAAGACAATGGATTTACAGGTTTTATTGGGAAACAGCTTGTAGGTTTCAGCATTAACTTGATGTCCGAGAACAACGCGCACTTGCTGACGCTCTTCCTTCGTCCGTTTGGCAAAAGGAGTTATGAGGTCAGGAGCATCGGTCATCTCTTTTGCCAGTTCTTTCTGATTGCGTCGTTCGATCCGTTGATCACTAGCTTTGGCCAAGTGGACAAACTCGTATGGACTTAGATTGTTCTCAAAATGCTTGCGGATTGTGGTGCCGCCTGTTTTGGGGATATGCGCAAAAATATACATCGTATCGCTCACAAATACCTCCTCAACTACCCGTAATCCTAAAATGCTCTACTGCCGTTCCTATGAGTCCTCATTCTCACGAGTTTCCAACGGTTCCTAAGAAGCTTAACTGCCTATAAACTTAGATTCTATCTGCGTTTTGCACCTGCTGATTTTATCATGGGAGCGATCGCCCCCATCCAGCGACCTATTTTATACATCAATCAGGATATCTTGGTAGGCTTTATTACCTGCTTCAAACTTCTCTACGTCTTCTTGAGTGATGCCAAGTTCACTACAGCGCTCCTCAAACAGTTCCTTAGCATAGGTATACAGGGCAATGTCAATGGCATTTCGCTCCTGAATGATCTGCATCACGGCAGGATCAATCGAGTCGCGGCTGGTCTTTTGCCTGGAAATATTCTGGCGAACGTAGTAAATATCCTGCCACTTTAGTAACCGTTGCAGCATAATCAGGAATTTTGTGTACTGCTCGGTTAAGCCAAACACAGACATGCGATCGCGCAGGATGGCTTTGGCTCCAGCCAGGGTTTCCTCCGGATCATATTTGGAAAAACCAAGACTCCGCTGCCGCAAGTGCCCCGTGAATCGGAGCGACTGGGCGTTCTCGATTTCCACGAATTCCCCAGACTGCACAAATTCTGCCAGTGTCATCTTGCTGACGAGGGGATAATAGGTATGGGTGTACGCCGTGTGTAGATAGTCGTAATAGGAAATAATGCGGCCAACCGGTTCGCGCAGAAGCGTAATGTGGAGAATGGGGCGATCGATCAGTTGATACAAGATCGAAGGGACGCGATAATGCCCCATGATAACGTCGGGTAGCATGGAGTGCTTAAACAATAAGTAGGGTCTAGCTTCGAGTTCGGGGCCGTTAAGATGAAGCGTGCGATTAATTCTGTAGTTCTTGCTGAGCAAGTACTCTAGGGTTGTGCCCCCTACTTTGGGAATATGGGTGAACAGCAAGATCGCCTTTTTCCCTTTGACCGTTGGCGGTTTAGATAGCCCCCCAATCGCGGCTTTGTGAGCATCGGCTGGATCCTCCGGCTCGTCGAGTTTTAGCGTTTTGCTCAGCTTCTTGACCCGCTCCCAAGGAATGACCAGTTCTTCTAGCCGTTCTAGGTTCTTTGAGATTTTTAGGGCGTTTGGGATTTTTCGCCATTCCTTCAGAGACTCATCCGTCAGGGGAGTGCCATCAGCAAAGCGCCCCATGTCTAGAAGGCTCTTGGGTCTGGATTTCGAGACTTTGACATTTGGTTGACGTTTGTTCCCTTTTTGGGAGCCTGAGTTTGATGGGGTGCTAGAGCCTGCATCAGCAATGAAGTCAGGGGATACAGGCTTTAATTTAGCGGCGACACGCTGAAGGTTAAAAGTGAGACGTTTGAGCATAGGGTCGTGATTTACTTCCTTAGAGGCTTGAACAAGCGGCGGGTTTGTTCAGTCAAGATAACGATTGCTATAGCATGACATAATATGCAATGGCATAAAACCTAAAGCCCTATGATTCAACTTGAGCACAAGCTTCAGGCTGGAGAGCAGCTTTGCTTTGTCCACATTCCGAAGACGGCCGGAACGACGCTAATCTCCCTGCTCGATGCCCACTTCCCGGTTGATCGCATTTGTCCGGCTCAGCTTTGGCGCGAGTTGGTTTGGTTGCCGCCGGATCAAGTATCTGCATGTCAACTGCTGCGAGGGCACTACACCTACGATGATTATCTGAAACTGGCTTCTAATCCGGTTTTTATTTCAATGTTTCGCAACCCAATTGATCGGGCATGTTCGTACTACAACTTCATGCGAAATCAGCCTAATGACTGGCTGGAGCGGCATTATAGTTACCGGACAGCGTTAGCCGAATCCCATCTCCATGTAGCGAACTTGGTAGAGGGTGATATTGAAATTTATCAGCGGGCGAATCGGGATGACTTAGCTGCTTTTTTTGCCAGTTCGTTTGTCCAGGCCTGGATTCAAAATTGGCAGGTGAAGGCGATCGCCCGTTCAACCTTCGATCAATCCCCGTGGGCGCAGGAAGCAGTGTTGGCTACCGCAAAGGATCGGCTGGCAACGCTGGTTTGGTTTGGGTGCGTGGAACGGTTTGCCGATTCGATGGCGTTACTGAGCTACACCTTTGGCTGGAACCCGATTCGGCAATACCAGCGGTTGATGGTTGCGCCCAATCCAAACTACACTAAGGGACTGTCTGCCAAAACGGTGGAGATTTTGCAGGAGATTCATCAGCTTGATCTGGCCTTTTACGACTACGCAGCAGCAGAGTTTGAACAGCGCTATGAGGCCATGCAGCAGGATCTTCAGGAACGATACGGGGGAACCGATCTGTATGCCCAACTGGAGCAGCATTATCGCGATCGCACTCAGGCGCTAAATCGTCCCCGGCAAACTGTGATTGACTTGAAGTTTGACCAGGCGATCGCCGGAACGGGCTGGCAACTTCGGGAGGGGAGTATTGAAGAGCAAACCCTGTTTCGTTGGACAGGGCCAGAAACGGAGACTACGCTGGACTTACCCTTAGCGGCAGGACAAGATTTCACTCTGAAACTGCGGATTGTGGGCGCGATTTCGGAGGAGGTGTTGGACAGTGTGCAGCTTAGGGTGGGCGATCGCTCCATTCCGCTGACCCAACTGTGCCGCGAGATTCGTCCTGGCATTTATCTGGTGCTATTCGAAGGACAAATTCCAGCAGATGCCATCCAACCGGATGCACCCTTTACGCGGCTAATGTTTTCAGTCAAAGAAACGCGATCGCTCCATTCCCTAGATGCCTCTAACCCGGATCGGCGTTCGGTCGGGGTAGCGTTGGATTGGATTAGCCTTTTTCCGAAGGCTGAGTTGGGTGATCCGGGCTATCGTTGCATGCTGTTTCCCGGCGAGGATGCAGCTTGGTTTGAGGTTGCCCAGTGGCTGCGATCGCACATCAGACCTACGGAGAAGGCGATCGCCCCATTGGATTTTGCGGAGGTACTGCCTAACCAGATATTGCCATATCGCTTAATCTCGGAAACAACAACCGAGATTGGTGCAGAGTGGATAGTGATCCATAAGGGAATGCTGGAGTCCTTGCCCCTCGCGTTGTTAGATAAAGTCAACACATCTTGGAACCCAGTCTATGCCAATCCAGTATTTGTTGTATTCACAATTCAGCTTGATCTTCCAGCGATCGCCTTCAAGACACCAGATTTGAAAGCCTTCCGCGAGGAATATAAAAAAGTGCTGCGCAAATCTAGCTCCTAGGAGAAAAATATGGTCTGAACGGCTACTCACAACACCGATTCGTAAACTTGGCTCAAACGCTGCTGATAATTGGCAACGTCAAACTTTTTAACTTGCTCGTAGCCCTTCTCAATCATCGCGGCGCGGCGAGCAGGCTCGTTAATCAGCATGGAAAGTTTGGCTCCGATGTCTTGCTCATCGTAGGGATTGACGTAAAGGGCGGCATCTCCACAGACCTCAGGCAAGGATGAAATGTTGGACGTGATTACAGGACAGCCATGCGCCATCGCTTCCAGGGGGGGCAGACCAAATCCTTCATAAAGGGATGGGAAGCAAAAACAGAAAGCACCTGCGTACAGATTTTTCAAATCGCCATAGCTGACGTAATCCAGCAGGCGCGTCTGTTTCAACGCTTTTTGTTTGCTAAAGATTTGATCGATCTTGCCAATTTCGTCTTCCCACATCCAGCCTCTCTTGCCCACGATGACCAGCTTTAAATTGGTATCGAGTTGGGCATAGGCATCAATCAACCGCCCGACATTTTTCTTCGGTTCAATCGCTCCTACAAATAAGATGTATTCTTGAGGGCTAAGGCGGAATTTTTTGAGTGATCCTTCAAGCCCTTCTTCAGACGCAGTGGAGGGAGTTGGATTTACAGGCTGATAGGTAACAAAAATCTTTTGGGGATCAGTATCAAAGATTTTAAGAATATCCTGCCTTGAATTCTCGGATACCGTTATAATTGCTGCCGATTCTTTAATAGACTTTTCAACCATCTTATAAAAGATCTTTTTATTGTCTAGTGTTGTAGACGGTAAACGTAGCGGGATTAAGTCGTGAATCGTTGTAATCTTTTTCGTGCCTTTGACCTCTACTGGAATGGTGTAGGTGGCATGGAAGATATCAAATTTTTCGGGTACAGTTACCTTGGCGTTTGTGCCAAATAATTTGAATAACGCATTAGCGCGTGAGTAGCAGTCTGGAATGTTGAGAAAGTTAGTTGTTTCTACCAAGTTTAGGAGAGCGCCAATTAAACTTCCCTGAATCGGCGCATTATAAACAACGCCTGCTTTCGTATTAATGGGAGTAGCGCTATAGGTCGTACCACCTAGGGTGGAAAGCAGATCAGCCAGAATGTTTAGAATCCGAATAGGACGTGGCTTTTCGAGGAGTTTGAGGAGAATCTCATCGGTATCAAAAAAGAGAACCTCATCCAAAATCGGATTCTGAGTTTCAGGGGCAGGGCGTCCAAAAAGCACACTCACGTCAGCACCTAAGCCTTGAAGGGCGTTAATCAGGGTCAACCCATAGGTTTTAATGCCCGTACCTTGCGCCATTTGAATGTTGTAGCCATCAACGAGAACGCGAGTGCCCTTAATACTCATGGGTTCGAAAATCCTTGCTTGAGGTTGGTAATTACTATGGAGTGAGCAACAGTTAATAGTAGAGCAAACACGCCTGAATCGGCTTGTTTTTCCCGACTACTAGAAGCATAGGCGTGTCGCTCAACAAGCTGTGTAGAGAATCGCGTATTACTGGGGTAATGTCAACTCATGGAATCCTCCTAAACGGATTCCTCCCGCATTCCCATTTGGACACGCCAGAGTCCAGCGTAGACCCCGTGTTGATTGAGCAGATCTTCATGACGTCCCATTTCAATCAGCCGACCCTGCTCCATCACGTAAATGCAGTCGGCATTGCGAATCGTGGACAGACGATGGGCGATCGCCACCGTTGTCCGATTTTGGGTAATTTTTTCGAGCGATCGCTGAATGGCGGCTTCGGTTTCGTTATCGACTGCCGATGTGGCTTCATCCAAAATCAGGATTGGCGGATCTTTCAAAATGGCACGGGCGATCGCCAGTCGTTGCCGTTGTCCGCCTGATAACCGCTGTCCCCGTTCCCCCACGATCGTGTCGTATCCTTGGGGCAGTTGCTCGATAAACTCATGGGCTTCGGCAAGGCGAGCAGCGCGGATCACGTCTTCTGGAGAAGCGTTGGGTGTGCCGTAGCGAATATTTTCGGCGACGCTGCCGTGAAACAGGAAGACATCTTGACTGACCAGGCCAATGGCGCGGCGGAGGTCATACAAATCCAAATCGCGGAGTTCGATTCCGTCCAGACTAATGCTGCCCCCGTCAATTTCGTACAGCCGCAGGAGCAGTTTAACGAGGGTACTTTTGCCCGATCCGGTTGAGCCAACAATGGCGGTAGTTTTTCCGGCGGGAATGTGGAGGGTCAGATTGCGCAAGACGGGCGATCGCTCAGGATAGGCAAAGGTAACGTCACGAAACCAAATATCTCCTTGAACATTCGCGATGGGTAAGGCACGATGCCCCGGATGGATGGCGATCGGCGTATCCAGCAAATTCATCACGCGAGTGGTGGAAGCCATGGCTCGCTGGTACTGGTCGAGGGTTTCGCCCAACCGGGTCAGCGGCCAGAGGAGTCGCTGGGTCAAAAACACCATGACACTGTAGCTGCCGACCGCCAAGCTACCCGATGCCGCCGCCAAGCCCCCGTAGAATAAGGTTCCTGTAAACCCCAACAAGATGACGATCCGAATCAGCGGCGTAAAGGCTGCACTAACGGCGATCGCCCGTCGGTTGCTGCGGCGGTAGGCTTCACTATCATCGGTCACGCGCTGAATTTCGTAGGTTTCCGTTACAAAGCTCTTAATCGTCGTAATACCGCTCAAGTTATTCGATAAGCGGCTATTTAACCAGCTCACCTTATCGCGCACGTCGGCATAGAGGGGGGCAAGGCGTTTTTGAAAGGCGATCGATCCCCAGATAATAAACGGCATCGGCAGCATCGACATCCAGGCAACCCCCGGAGCCAGGTAGAAAAAGACACCCCCAATCACAATCACGGTGGTAATCACCTGCAAAATCTCATTTGCACCACCGTCGAGAAATCGTTCAAGTTGGTTAATGTCATCGTTCAGAATCGACATCAGCCCCCCCGTGCTACGTGCCTCGAAGTAGGACATTTCCAGATCTTGCAGATGGGCGTAGGCATCAAGGCGGAGGTCGTGTTGAATCGTTTGCGCCAAATTTCGCCACAGCCAAGCGTAGGCGTATTCAAAAATCGACTCCAGCGCCCACACGATCAATGTCAAAATGGTCAGCACCGTAAGCTGTCCCGCAATGCTGGTAATGCCAAGACGGGCGATCAGCGAATCTTGCTGCTGCACCACCACATCCACCGCCATCCCGATCAAGGCCGGAGGTGCTAAATCAAACAATTTATTAAGAATTGAGCAGGCCGAAGCCATCCAAACTTGACGACGGTAGGGACGGCTGTAGGCGAGTAAACGACGTAACGGTGGGGCATTGACATCCAGGGGCGATCGCCCTTGGCTTGAACCTATTGATGCCTGAATTGCAGACCTAGAGCGGAATTGGTTCGTTGGAGGTTTCAATCGCATCCTATCGCCTCATTCGGAATAAACGAATTGGATAGACACTATCCAATGTATAGCGATCGCAAAATCTTAAGAAAATATTAAATTGCAAATCCGAGATTTTACGTGTTTCTCCTGAGGAACCTAGGTGGGTGAGGGCTTTCAAGTATGAATATCTTCAACGCAGTGTTTTCACTGAATAAAAAGCGTCTATAATGGAATCTGATGATGGTAGATGTTCACACGATCCGGTAAGTCATTTGCCGGATTTTTTTTCTTTCTGCAAGTCCTACAGACGCGGGTTGAGGCAGGATCAGCCAAGGTGTCTCTCTCTGCGATAAATGCACTCCTCCAGATGGATGATTTTTGGCAATATTGGCGACTTGACCCATAGAAATTGATAATCACCCGATCCGGAAGCGGGCGATCGCCTTGAAGAGATCTTCCGAAGGTTTTGAGGATCAGAGGGCGATCGCAATCGGTTATATCCGGTTGGATGGGACTAAGATTTAACTAATGAGCGCTGCGACCTCTCGATCGGGGACTGGAGGGGTAGAGTGGACGGTAATGCTTAGAAGCGGACAGCTTCAGTTAGCATTAGCCACGATATGGCGTTCTTTTTTGGCGTTAGGCGCACGGATACGCATGGCAATACTACACGGTAGCTGGGTTCATTCGTCCTATGCTGAAGAGTTATTCGGCAGGGCTAGCCTTCACAGCAGCGATACAACAGGTTTGCAGCAGGATTCTAAGGATTCCTCAAACCTTGAGGCGATCGCGGCTCCCCAGTCCACAGGCTGGTTCTTCCTTTGGGGGGAAACCTGGCGACGACTGGATTCGGAAAACCTGAACAACTCCACCGATCATCCCTTTGCGATGACCCTAGAGGAATTGGAGCGCTTTTTGCGATCGCTCTATCCCAGTCGCCTCAATTGGGAACGTCTGAATAACGATGAATTGCTAACAGTCTATGGGCGATCGCTCTCCCTCTGGCTTCCCACCCACACCGTTTCTACAGACCGGGGAGAGTTGACCCTACCTCAGCACTCGGAAGTAGTGTCGAAGTTTCCAGACGAGGAGGGTACAGGCAAGTCTGAACCCAGGTCTCACCCATGGCTTGTCAGCGGTTTGTGTTTGCCCCCCCTCGATGCCATCCAGTTTCTCTACACGCTGCCGCTGGGTCCGCAAACCACCCGTGAGTCCTTTGTTGGGGGAGATTTACGATTTTGGTCCCATGCCGCCCGCTGGAGTCTGGATCTCCTCGCCCGATCTAAGTTTTTGCCAGAACTGCTGGAACGATCGCCCGATACCCGCTTTTCCCGATGGCAGGTGATTCTAGACAGCGCCACCGATCAGGAACGACTGGCGCGGTTTACTACTCAGATGCCGAGGGTGTGCATCGCGTACCAGCCTCCCCAGGGAGAATTAACCGAGGCGGCAGAACCATCTGATGTTCCAGACGATAATGCTTACGAATCCGAAGCGGGCGATCGCACTCAGATTGCAACGACAAATCTACTGCTCAACTTCCTGCAAGATACCGTTGATGCCCAGGTTCGGGCAGCCATTAGCACCCACCCCCTACCCGCGACCCAGTTTCCCAAAGAGCTTCCTCTGCGGGAGTGGCTGCAAGCCCTGCGGAAAAAATCGGGAATCCTTGACCTGCTATCATCTGCGCCAGGGAATGGCTCAGTCAGCGGGTCATCCCCCATCAACGTCCTCATCGAAGCCTGCAATTTGCCCGTTCTAGCCGCTGCTCCGGACGCCCTCGAAAGCCTGGACACCACCCTCAACGTTTGGCTGGCTCCCATCCAGCACCAACTCACCCAGCAAACTGCTGCCTTCCGCACCGGATTTATTCTGCACACTCCAGAGGTGGGCAGTCAGCAATGGACGCTGGCCTACTGCCTCCAGGCCGTGAACGATCCGGAATTTGTAGTTCCTGCCGATATCATCTGGGCGCACGCGGTGGATAGTTTTACCTACAAGGGACGCACCATCGACCAACCCCAGGAAACCCTCCTCGCTGGACTAGGACTGGCATCGCGCCTGTATCCGGTGATTGAACCCAGCCTACAGGTGCGGCAACCCCTATCCTGTCCCCTCGACCCGAACCAGGTGTATGACTTTTTAAAGGTAGTGACCTGGCGACTGCAAGAGAACGGATTGGGTGTGATCCTGCCGCCCAGTCTCGCCAGTCAACAAAGTTGGGCAAACCGTTTGGGCTTGAGCGTTCGGCTGGATCCACCCAAGGCGGGCAAGAATCAGCGCTTGGGATTGCAAAGCTTGCTGAACTTCAAATGGGAACTCTCCATTGGGGGACAACGCCTTTCCAAAGCTGAATTTGATCGGCTGGTGGCCTTGAACACGCCCCTGGTGGAAATTAACGGCGAGTGGGTAGAACTGCGTCCCCAGGATATTCGCGCGGCTCAGGCGTTTTTTGAGAATCGCAAGGATCAGCGATCGCTCTCCTTGGAGGATGCCCTGCGGATTGGTACAGGAGACACACAGCTCATTGAAAAACTCCCCGTGGTGGAATTTGAAGCCGCGGGCGCACTCCAGGAACTCCTCAACGCTCTCACCCAAGGTAATCAGGGGGTGGAATCGCTCGATCCGCCCAAATCCTTTAAGGGAGAGTTACGCCCGTACCAGATTCGCGGCATGTCCTGGCTGGCCTTCTTGCAGCAGTGGGGCTTGGGGGCGTGCCTTGCCGATGATATGGGCTTAGGCAAAACGATTCAGCTCATTGCGATGCTACAACACCTCAAGGAGCAAAAGTTGCTGAAAAATCCGGTGCTGTTGGTGTGTCCGACGTCGGTACTGGGCAACTGGGAACGGGAGGTGCGCCGCTTTGCGCCGAATCTAAAGGCAGCAGTGCATCATGGCGATCGCCGCAACCAGGGTAAAGCCTTTGCCGATGCCACGAAAAAGGTAGATTTGGTGATTACCAGCTATCCCCTCACCTACCGGGATCTGAAAAGTCTTCAACTGGTAACCTGGCAAGGCATTGTGCTGGACGAAGCGCAGAATATTAAAAACGCCCACGCCAAGCAATCCCAAGCGGTGCGCGAGTTAGAAACCGAATTTCGCATCGCGCTAACGGGAACTCCCGTAGAGAACCGACTCTCGGAACTGTGGTCGATTATGGACTTCTTGAATCCGGGCTATCTGGGGCCACGCAACTTTTTCCAGCGACGATTTTCGATTCCGATTGAGCGGTATGGGGATACGTCATCGTTGAAAAGTTTGCGATCGCTCGTCCAGCCCTTTATCCTGCGGCGTTTGAAAACCGATCGCTCCATTATTCAAGATTTGCCCGAAAAGCAGGAAATGACAGTGTTCTGCGGTCTATCGCCAGAGCAAGCCACCCTCTATCAAACCCTGGTGGAACAGTCCCTAGCGGAGATTGAATCCGCAGAAGGCATTCAGCAACGCGGCATGATTCTAGCGCTTCTGACTAAACTCAAACAGGTGTGTAACCATCCGGTGCTGCTTGCCTCTGAAAAATCTGATAAAGCTGATAAACGACGCAGTGCAAGTAAAAGTAAACCTTCTCTGCATCAGCAGTCTGGGAAGTTACAACGTCTGCGGGAAATGCTGGATGAATTGCTCGATGAGGGCGATCGCGCCTTGATCTTTACCCAGTTTGCGGAATGGGGAAAGCACCTCCAGGCATACCTCACGGAAACCTTTAAACAAGAGGTGCTGTTCCTGTACGGCAGCACGACGAAACAGCAGCGGGAAGCAATGGTCGATCGGTTCCAGAACGATCCGCAAGGCCCCCGGATCTTTATCCTGTCCCTTAAGGCGGGCGGCGTCGGGCTCAACCTCACGCGGGCAAATCATGTGTTCCACTTTGATCGCTGGTGGAATCCAGCCGTGGAAAATCAGGCCACGGATCGGGTCTTTCGCATTGGCCAAACCCGGAATGTGCAAGTTCACAAGTTTGTCTGTACGGGAACCCTAGAGGAACGCATCCACGAAATTATTGAGAGCAAGAAACAGCTTTCCGAACAGATCGTCGGCACGGGCGAAAACTGGTTGGCGGAGCTGGATACCGACCAGTTGCGATCGCTCCTCTTGCTGGATCGAGATGCCATTCTTAGCGATGAGGACAGTTAGGATGCGTTGACGCCTTAGCCCAACCGAGACTGACCTGTATAGCTGTTGCCAGCTAGCTTAGGACATGGACATTTTGGTGGGGCGGCGAAGCCGCCCCACCAAAATGTCCTAACCGATATGGCTAGCACTATAGAATAGAGAGAATAGGCGCTTAATATTTCGTTACCCTCATGACTCTCGAATCTCCGACCGAAAAAGATTCGTCCCCTATTAACGCGGATGATGCGGGTCAATCCGAGGCCAAGGCTACCCCCATCCTGTGTCGGCACTGCCGCAGAACCGCAACCAACGGCATCAAATGCCAAGGAATGTGCGTGGCAGATAGTGACTATTAGGCTGATGGGTTGAATTGGGCGATCGCCGTAACGCATCAATCCCCAGACGTGATGCATTACGCTACCCAAGAATCCGGAGTTATTAAATCCCCAATCCTTAGGCAATCGCAACATTATCCGTGAGCGTCGTTTCCAGGGCGAGCAGTTGAGCGGATGCCTGAGCATAGGTGATAGGATAACTGCGGGTTAGTTTTCCAGTTGCGGCTAGAACACTCCGGACGTCTTGGTTCGTCATTTGGTTTAAGGGGCGATCGCCCAAGGTCGCTAGAGCCATCGCAATACCTACCCCCTGCCCAACCGCCACGTTAAACTCCACGATGCGTCCGGCAGAGCTAGCAAACCCATCAAATCCAGACGCAGGGCTGATGACCGCAAGATTGGAGAGCGATCGCACCAGCGTATGGCGAATGCCAATGTTGAATAATGGGGGTTGCAGATGATCGACCACACCCAGACCTAGGGAAATAGTGCGATCCTCTAATCCTTCAATGCCACCCCGCACATCGAAATGATAGCCAAAGGTGCCGAGGGCTTCATGGCTGGGGACGCCACCTTTCAACATTTCTGCGCCACTGAGGAGATCGACAACATCCATCACGTTTCCCGCATGGCGGATATAGAGTTCTGAAGCGGGATGTACCGAAATATTAGCGTCAAAGCTCTTAAACCA
>JACYMB010000202.1 GCA_015272205.1 Synechococcales cyanobacterium T60_A2020_003
CCCAGCCCACTCCGGGGTCGCAGCATCAAAATCATTGGGGTCGCAACCGTTGCCCGAAACGAGATCTCGCAACCAACACTTAAACGCATAGGACAACCTCACAGCAGCGAATATCGACCTCTTCCTAGAAATCCTATGCCCCAGGCGATGTTGCCACTGTATCAGGGGAATCGCTTTGGAGCATGGGTTCACGTGACGTTCATCTTGGGATCAAGAGTCTCAATTGTGCTGCTGCGTCATGCAGGCTGTGCATAGCTCCTCCGCTAATGCTGACTGACGTTAAGCCACAGGACTTACCGCACCCTGTAAGCCCCACGTACCAGTCTCTAAGCTCACTCAAAGACTCTAAAACTCAACACCAACACTTACGCCACCAAAGGTTGACGGACGCACAACCATTCCTTCCGGCAGAATGTTGGGAGCGCGATCGCTCTGCGAGGACTGCGTAGACGACTGCGTAGACGATTGAGCGTCAGGAGCAGACCCCGGAGAGTTATTTTGGTGGTTAACCTGGTTCGTGGCGTTGGTCACCCGCTCGCCATCAAAGGTGGCCATCGAATCTGTGCCCACCTGGTGTGCCCCCAACTCTAATACGCCGCTTTTAGCAGGTTCTGCCCCTGCTGCTGTCGCCATTCCAAGGGGGATTAAAACGATCATGAGTCCGATCAGCCTTTTCATACCCCATACTCCGGATTTGTAAGAATTAGGCTATTTCTAGCATAGACAAGCCCAATGGCGGGATCGTCGGAGTTGTTACGGAATGTAGTTTTTGAAGGCGCGATCGCCCCTTTGTGGGCACACTGCACCCAATCGCCAGTCCGTGAATTCAGCGATCTACTGAGGCAAGATCTCTTGGAGAGTGAGCACACCAGAACGACTGAAGCATCTGTAGTGTTAAGCAGCCGTTATCAGCACCCATAGAAGCAACCTCTGGGATCTGGCGAGGGCGATCGCGTTGACGTTACACTGTGGCATGAACCGTCCTAAGTTTTGAGGTTGACCCATGCCCCTGCGACGCAGCCGACGGCAGATCGGTCTAGTAATCCTGGGTGGTGCGCTGATGCTGGCTACTCCTGCGTCCTGTTCTGCCGTGGACGTTTCAGTTGTCGTACAGGCAGGGGCTAGGCTTGATGGGGAGGAACTTCAGCCCTTATTGAACGCTGATATTGTGTATTTGGGCGAGCATCACGACCGTCCTGCGGATCATGCCGCCCAGCTTGAGATTATTGAAGCCCTCTATGCTGAACATCCCGATATGGCGATCGCCCTAGAGATGTTTCAACAACCGTTTCAGTCCGTCATCGATCAATATTTGGCGGGGGAACTCTCGGAGGCGGAACTAGTAGAGCAGAGCGAGTATGAGCAGCGCTGGGGGTTCCCCTGGGAGTACTATGCGCCAATGCTGCGGTTTGCGAAAGCGAATCAAATTCCGGTACTGGCATTGAACGCACCCAGTGAAGTGGTGCGTCAAGTGGCGCAATCTGGACTGACTGGTTTGAGTGAGAACGATTTTCGCTACATTCCCCCCCTCAGCGATATTGATACGACCAATAGGGACTATCAAGCCTTTGTGCGAGAGGCCTTTGGCAGTCATGGTAGTCACGGCGATTTTAATTTCGACAATTTCTTTGCGGCTCAGGTGGTGTGGGATGAAACGATGGCTGAGGCGATCGCCAATTTTAAGCAAACGTCTCCGGATACCTTAGTCGTTGTTCTTGCAGGTACAGGCCATGTGATCTACGGCTATGGCATTCCCGATCGGGTTGACCGTCGTTTAGAAGGCTCGGTAGACCAAACAAAGGTGCTGCTTAATATGCCAAGCGATGCCTTACCTAATCCAGCCGATGGCGTAGCCGATGTTCTTTGGTATAGCGAATAGACGAATGGTAGTTGCCCGCTGATCGCGTTAGCCAACATTCAGCGCACCATGATGCTTAAGCCACTGTTTTTGCTCCGCTGAAAGTCCAGTTGCATCGGTAAAGATTGCACCTTTCACCCGACAGTTTTCAAAACACGCTCCCTCAAGCTGGGTCTGTTCAAGATTTGCATTTCGCAAGTCTGCACCCGCTAGATTAGCATTAGTTAAGTTTGCACCCTCCAGTGCTGCTCCGTAGAGGGAACTCTGTCGTAGATCGGCCCGAATTAGAACAGCATTCCACAGATCCGACCAGTCTAATTGAGTACAGCGCAAGGTTCCTCCTGTCAAATCCGTACGCTGGAAATTGGCACTGAGAGCATGGGCTTCTGAGAGATTTGCCCCGACTAAGATCGTATCCGACAGGTCAGCCTGATCTAAATTTGCACTACCAAATGACGCACCGTAGACAATGGCATTTTGCCATTGGGAACGACTAAGTTGCGCCCCTTCAAAGCTAGCACGCCCAAAGTTAGTATTTTCTAAGCGAGCGTCCACCAGAGAGGCATGAATAAAGCGCGATCGCCCCCCGGTGGCAGTGCGGAGATCGGCATGATCGAAACACGCCCGGGTAGCATCGACCGCCTCTAAACAAGCGCCGTACATTTTAGCGGCGATCGCCGTTGTGTGTTTAAGTACGGCATGACTTAGATTTGCCTGGATGCAGGACGCACGATCAAGACAGGCATGGGTCAGGTGGCTTTCGGAGAGATCGGCTAAAATGAGGGTTGCACCGGATAGATTCACCGCTCGACAGGAGGCTCCCTGTAGATGGGCTGCTCGAAGATAGGCGTCTGCAAAACGGCCTTCGTCTAGACATTGTCCGCTCAGATCAATGCCGCTAAGTTCCGCTCGATTAAGGGGATACCCCGCTCGAATTCGCGCTAAAACATCCGTTGCCGTGAGTTGAGCCATCGCCTTGAACACCTAAACTTAGTAAAACCTTAAACTTTTTCAGTATCTGAAGATACAAAATAAAGCGGCTTTGTTGCATGATTAGAAGGATGATCAGGCTCACCTTGAGGTCGTCCGG
>JACYMB010000203.1 GCA_015272205.1 Synechococcales cyanobacterium T60_A2020_003
TAGCTGCTTCAGCCATTCTCATTAACAATTCTTATTGCGGTGACCAGGTACAAAACCTCTTGATGTTTCAGAACTCACGGTTTTTCTGAGGTGATGCTCAATAAAAATGAGCAGAGTGCTACATTTCTAGGCGTTTAGCTTGGTGCTACCCATTGGGGCTATTCCTAAATCATCTAGCCTTCGGCACTGGATAACGGTTAACCATGGGCGATCTTCTATCTGCTTGCTGAGGTGGACTGAAGCCGGGTATTGTGAAAACAAGTACGCTTCAGGACGATAGCACTGTGACGGATTTGCTTCGAGGAGCCAACCTGTTTTTGATTGGCATGATGGGGTCGGGAAAAACGACCGTTGGAACCCTGCTAGCTCAACGATTAGGCTATTCCTTCATCGATACGGATGCTGTGATTGAGCAGGTGACTCAGCGTTCGATTCCTGAAGTGTTTGCCCAGGACGGCGAAGCGGCATTCCGAGAGATTGAAACTCAAGTACTAGGACACGTGGTATCCCATGTGCGGATGGTGATTGCAACGGGGGGAGGCTTGGCTGCCCAGGTTGAAAACTGGCGCTACCTACAACACGGGGTAGTGGTGTGGCTAGATGCAAGCCCGGAAATTCTTTACCAGCGGTTGCAAGGCGATCGCACCCGTCCGCTATTGCAAAACGAAAATCCCTACCAACGCTTAGTGGATCTACTCGAAGAACGGCGTTCGCGCTACACCCAGGCCGATCTTCACATCACTATTGCTGAGGACGAATCACCTGAGCAAACTGCCGATCGCATCATTGAAGCGGTTCGCGGCATTCTTAAGCCTAGCTCTGTCTTGCCCCAGTCTTAACGCGCATCCTCTGACAGCGTTGATTGCGTCAGGGAACGTTTACAAATACGATTGCTGCATAGTAGTATCCTCCACTACACTGCGTATGCCTAAGCACTCAGTATCCGAAGTGGGCGATCGCTCTGCTGAGGTTCCTCCCAGTCCTGACCCGGTAGCTCTAATGTTTCTGCCAGCTTAGAGCCCCTAGGAGAATGCCTACGCCTAAAGAAGTTTCGCGGAGCCGATCGCAACTAACTTAGGCTTGCTATAGTCAAAGGCAAGTTCAATCAAGAGTTAGCCCCATTAATCATGGTCAACGATATTGACATCGACTATATCCAAAAAGCTGAAGCCACCCGCGTCCGCGTTCTGAGTGAAGCTCTACCCTACATCCAGGAGTTTTCAGGTCGTACAGTGGTGATTAAATATGGCGGTGCTGCCATGAAAGACGGTCATCTCAAAGAAACCGTCATGCGCGATATCGTGTTTCTGTCCTGTGTGGGGTTGCGTCCGATTGTCGTCCATGGGGGTGGCCCGGAAATTAACTCTTGGCTGACGAAGCTCAACATTGAACCCCAGTTTAAGAACGGATTGCGGGTCACGGATGCCGCCACCATGGATGTCGTGGAAATGGTGTTGGTGGGTCGGGTCAACAAAGAGATTGTGTCTCTAATCAACAAGGCTGGCGGTGCGGCGGTTGGCCTGTGCGGTAAGGATGGCGGCATGATTCGGGCGCGGCCTCAGGGGGATGAAGGTATCGGCTTTGTGGGCGAAGTCAGCGCGATGAATCCTCGCTTGATTGAGGCGTTAGTAAAAGATGGCTATATTCCGGTGATTTCCAGTGTTGCGGCGGATGATAACGGCCAAGCGTATAACATTAATGCTGATACGGTTGCGGGGGAAATCGCGGCTGCCCTCGGAGCCGAGAAGATGATCCTGCTGACGGATACCTCCGGCATTCTCGAAAACTACAAAGATCCCTCGACGCTGATTGCGAAGCTCGACATCCAGCAAGCCCGAAAACTTATTGATTCTGGCATTGTGGGTGGGGGCATGATTCCGAAGGTCAATTGCTGTGTGCGATCGCTCGCCCAAGGGGTAAAAGCTGCTCACATCATTGATGGACGGATTCCCCATGCGCTACTGCTGGAAATTTTCACCGATGCTGGAATTGGTTCCATGATTGTGGCGTCGGAATTTATTGTTTAGTCCTGATTTGGGGCGATCGCTCACACCTTCAAACCCTATCACTGGTGAAGACCGATCTGTAGGAGTCAAGCTCAGATCGGTTTTTTGATGTCAAAAACTGAGCATAAATTTTGTGTGTCAAGAAATTGAAAGATTTTGGGGTGCGATCGCGAAATTTCCAGATCGAGGGGTGTATCCCTATTCACCTTTTGCTTTGGAGGACAACAACACGATTCCCACGCTCTACCCCCCCCCCCTAACACACTCCGCTCCCAGCCCCCAACCGAGAAGGAGGTCACGATGAAACGAAATCCAGCCATGAACGGATTTTTCAAGGTCGCCTTAAGCACAGCGAAATATTCAGCTCTCTTTTTATTCGGAGTTGCGGTTGCAATCGCAATCGCGTTGGCATTTGGCGCAATCTCTGTCGGCCATCTCGTGATGCTTTTTCTGTGGGAGTGCGTTTGGCGGATAGCCTTATTGCTCTCTGGACTCTGGACAGCCGGAATGCTGGTGGAGTCTATGCGCTAATTGAAAGAGAAGCGATCGCCCAAATGGGCGATCGCTTCATGGTTATGTTAGTCGTTTAAGGGTTTTGACCTGCTAACGAACAATATCGTTGGGAGAAAGTCCATGCTCTTCTTGGGCTTCTCGAATAGCTTGTTCAAGCTCAGGGGTCATCACTCCATTGATAGGGCCAGAATATAACCCCTGTTTCTGCAATTCTTGCTGCACTTCTCGAACGGATTCCGTGCCCTGCGTAGAAACTTGTGTGGCTGTCGGCAGACTTGGTGCTTGTGTTACCGGGGACGGAGACGGCACAACTACTGCTGATGGCGGTGGAGCAGGAGTTGGGATGGTCACGGTAGGCGTTGTCGGCACACTAACTGCTGCAGATGGAACCGTAGGGACAACAACTGCTGTGGAGGGAATCGGTGGCGTTGAGGATGTACTTTGAGGGGATGTTCCTGGAAAGGTAGGGGTAGGTGCAGGCGCAACGGTTGTAGGGTTGCTGACGCTGGGTACAGGGGCTGGGCTAGGTTGAGCCGTTGCAGCAGGTGGTGTGGTGGTTGGTACAACGGTAGGATTGATAGGCGGAGCTGAACGGAGCGCAAAGAACTGCTCATCCAGTAGATAGGTAGTTTGGGGGCCAACCAAGCCGTCTGCAACAAGCCCTGAAGTTTCCTGGAACCGGACAACGGCATCTTCTGTAGACTGACCGAACGAGCCATCAATCGAGCCAGCGTAGTAGCCCAAGGCTTGAAGTTGGCTCTGCAAAACAATCACGTCCCGCCCGGTGCTACCTAGACGTAGCACGCTAGGGCTAGGAGAACTTGAAGGAGTAGCGGTTGAAGAAGAACTAGGGGCTGGGGCGGGTGCTGGAGATGCAGCACTGACCGCGCTGGCACTGCGTAGGGCTTGCTCGGTGGCAGGGCCGACGACACCATCTGCTGTTAACCCATTGTTTTCCTGAAATGCTAGGACAGCCTGGGTTGTTGCCTTGCCAAAGATACCATCAATACCGCCCGTGTAGTAGCCCAAGTTGGATAACCGTTCTTGGAGAGCAACGACCAGTTCTCCGCGTGTGCCCTCGCGCACGTTACCGGGGGTCGCTTCGACGTAGGTTGTTGCAGTCGGGGTGCGGGCATTGACTAAAGCTGCCAATGTGCCTGTCCCGACAATGCCATCGGCGGTTAATCCATTACTGGTTTGAAATTCGATCACCGCCTGCTCGGTTTGCTCACCGAAATATCCTGTTACCAGGCCATCATAATAGCCTAAAGCGGCAAGATTTTCCTGCAGTTTGGTAACAGCATCCCCACTATCACCGACGCGCAGGGTTGGGGATGGAGCGGTTGCTTGACTAATCTGAAACGGTGCAGGTTCTAGGACGTTGCTGGTCAGTACGGGAGCAGGTTGGTCACGACCCGGTAAAGGGGGAGTGGCGATCGCCTCTGATGCCACGCCTCCGAAGGCCGCGACGATGAACGCCCAGACCCATACATGCCGATAGCGCTGCCTACGCCACAGCACGTTGAACCCGTGGGACATCAACAGCCAAGACATGCGATCAGGTCGGATGGAGGTTAGAGCGTTCATACCTACAAATAGAGCCGAACTAAAGATCACTGGCATTTTAGCACTCTAGCAGTAGCGTGACTCGTCTTTCTCGGATTCGATCGCGTTTATTTATCTTTTTTAATAGCTTCTTTAAAACTGTTGTGCTTTACTACCTGGGCATCTGGCATCCGCAATCTGAGTTTTGAGTTGAGGATGGGTTGTGGGGTCGGTGATTCCAGCATTGGGGTTGGACGATGTATGGGACGATGAAGGGTGCAGTTGTTTGAAGCGAATAGGGCAGA
Organism: Synechococcales cyanobacterium T60_A2020_003; assembly: GCA_015272205.1. Taxonomy (NCBI): domain Bacteria; kingdom Bacillati; phylum Cyanobacteriota; class Cyanophyceae; order Synechococcales; species Synechococcales cyanobacterium T60_A2020_003. The sequence continues at coordinate 4,370 of JACYMB010000203.1, forward strand.
CCTATGGCGCGATCGCGTGAACCCCTTTCCAGTCTGATGCTGTATCACCTTTTTAAGTGGTCAGTTGTGAGTCCTGTGCTGCATGTTTACTTGCGCGGACGGATCTATGGGGCAGAGCATGTGCCAAAGCAAGGCCCGCTGATTGTCGTCAGCAACCACGCCAGCGATTTTGATCCACCGATAGTGTCAAATTGTGTGCGGCGACCCGTATCGTTTATGGCGAAGGAAGAACTGTTCCGGGTTCCGGTGCTGAAAAGTGCGATTCGGCTTTACGGAGCCTATCCTGTCAAGCGGGGTTCAGCCGATCGCAGTGCGATTCGTGCTGCCTTAGCTCAACTGGAAGAGGGGTGGGCAGTTGGCATTTTCCTGCAAGGGACACGGACAGCAGATGCACGAATTCCGGAGCCAAAATTGGGGGCGGCGCTAATTGCGGCGAAAGCTCAAGTACCGCTGCTGCCTGTCAGTTTGTGGGGAACGCAGCGGATTATTCCGAAAGGTGCGAAATGTCCGCGACCTGTTCCGGTGACGGTTCGGATTGGGCATCCGATCGATCCACCCCAGTCGGGCGATCGCGCCGAATTGGAAGCGATTACCCAACAGTGTGCCGATGCCATTCATACGCTGCATGATCGGGGACGCTAGTAGAATCAGGCTGTGAAGGATTGGTCTACCAGAATGAGAATCGTTGAGGTTGTTCCGCCTAATCCCCATTGGCGATCGCAGTTTGAAGCTGAAGCGACGGCGATCGCCCCCATCCTGCGAGAGACGCTGATTGCATTGCACCACATCGGCAGCACAAGCATTCCGGGCATTTACGCCAAGCCCATTATTGATCTGTTGGCGGAGGTGCGGGATTTAGAGCAGGTTGACGCTCAAAATTCTGCCTTGGAATCCCTTGGCTACGTTGCAATGGGGGCGTATGGCATTCCCGGTCGGCGCTATTTTCGTAAAGATAATTCCGCAGGCGTTCGCACCCACCATCTCCATAATTTTTGAACAGGATTCTGCCCAAATTGCCCGTCATCAAGATAATTCCGCAGGCGTTCGCACCCACCATCTCCATAATTTTTGAACAGGATTCTGCCCAAATTGCCCGTCATCAAGATAATTCCGCAGGCGTTCGCACCCACCATCTCCATAATTTTTGAACAGGATTCTGCCCAAATTGCCCGTCATCTCAACTTCTGGGATTACCTGATTGCTCATCCGGATAAGGCGCAGGAGTATAGCCGTCTAACCATTGCGGCTGAGGGGATTGCGTTTGGGCAATGAGTTGACCGTGGGAAATGACATACTGCACAGTCGCGCGACGGCGAATGGCCTCATAGCGATTCTCGGCATCCAGGACAATGAAGTTGGCAGGTTTACCTACCTCGACCCCGTAGCGATCGCCCACATTCAGCGTTTTCGCGCCATTCCAGGTGATCATGTCGTAACAGGCATCAATCTCCGCCATGCCCGTCATCTGGCAGACGTGTACGGCCATGCTGGCCACGTCTAACATATTGCCCGTCCCCAAGCTATACCAAGGATCTTGAATACAGTCATGCCCCAAGCTAACGTTAAACCCCTGCTGCCAAAGTTCCTTAACGCGGGTAACGCCGCGCCGCTTGGGATAGGTATCTGCTCGCCCTTGCAGCGTGATGTTGATGAGCGGATTGGCGATGAAGTTGAGGGGCGATCGCCGCAACAGTCCCATGAGCTTGAAGGCATAGGCGTTGTTGTAGGAGCCAAACGCCGTTGTATGGCTAGCCGTGACGCGATCGCCCATGCCGCTGCGCAGGGTACAGGCGGCGACTACTTCTAAGAAACGGGACTGCTCATCGTCAATCTCGTCACAGTGGATATCAATGAGGCGATCGTACTGTTGCGCCAGTTCAAAAATGCGGTGAACCGAGTTAACGCCATCTTCGCGGGTGAGTTCGTAGTGGGGAATGCCACCCACGGCATCCGCTCCCAGACGTAGCGCTTCTTCTAAGAGTTCTTCGTTTTTGGGACTGCCGTAAACGCCATCCTGAGGAAAGGCGACGACTTGAACCGTAATCCAGTCTTTGACCTGCTCCCGAACCTTGAGGAGTCCTTGTAGAGCAATGAGATTTTGTTCGCTGACATCCGCATGGGTTCGGACGAAGAGAACACCCTGGGTGGCCTGCTGCTTGAGGGTAGCGATCGCCCTTTCTTGCACATCCTCAATGGATAGGTCTTGCTTGCGATCGCGCCAGATTTCAATGCCTTCAAACAGGGTGCCGCTTTGATTCCAGCGGGGTTGACCTGCGGTTTGAGCCGAATCAAGGTGAATATGGGACTCGACAAAGGGTGGACTAACAAGCTTTCCGGCAACCTCTAACTCTAGGGGGGCAGAGGCGTTGAGGTGAGGGGTGATCGCGGCGATGTACCCGTCTCGAATGCCAATATCTACCGTGGAAAGGGGGCGATCGCGGGTCAGCCATTGACCCTGGCGCAAAATTACATCAAATGTCGCGTCGGATGAATTCTGCGAATTATTCACTATTGCCTCACACACTTGGTTGTGATGTCTGCAATTAGTTTAATCTACAACCCGCAGAATGCCACGCTGGAGCGCATCAAATACCCGGTTAATTAGCGCATGATCTGCTGCAGAAAGCGTCGTCGATAGGGCGACCTTCATAAACCGTTGTTGATCTAAGCGGGTAATACGGCGCGTGCTGAAGACGTCGTTAACGATATCTTCAATTGAAGTGGAAGGATTGTGGGTAGTTGCGTACATCGTTCAGTCACTCCGCTTTGTTTATAGTTCTACTATCCCGTAAATCTGGCTAATGTTAATGTGATGGGACGGTTTACCCAGTGTGATTCTACGGGGTATATCGTGTGATGTAAGCGGTGACTTTGAGAGATGAAGATCAGCCTTGTTTGTGATTTAGATGACGGTTAGCCTACACCCAGCATCGACATGGCAAGTTGCCGTTTTGCTAAATATCCCAACGTTTGCATGGCGCGATCAATCTCGTCTGACCAGGGTAATCCTGTGTTTAGCTGGAAACAGTTGCGGTAGCTCTCGGACGGTGAAAAGATCAAGCCCGGAGCAATACTGATGTTGTGTTGGAGTACTGCTTCCCCGTAGCTCAAGGTGTCGAACTCCAGCGGCATTTCTAGCCAGAGGACGTGCCCACCGTTGGGACGGGTCACTTTGGTTTCTGCCGGGAAGTAGTCACAAATGGCCTGGGTCATGCGAGCCATTTGTGACTGGTAGGCGCGACGCATTTGGCGTAGATGGCGATCGTATCCTCCATTGGCTAGAAAAGACGCGATCGTAAGCTGGGGGGCGATCGCCGTTGTTTGGTTAATAATCCACTTCAGGCGTTCAACACGAGGTTGATAGCGACCTGCCGCCACCCAGCCCACGCGCAATCCGGGCGATAGGGTTTTACTGTAGGAGGCGCAGTACAGCACGAGATCATCTCGGTCAAAGGCTTTAAGTGCTTTGGGGCGTGAGCCTTCAAAATACAAATCTCCGTAAATGTCATCCTCGATGAGGGGAATTTGGTATCGAGTGACTAAGTTCACCAATTCTTTCTTCTTGCGATCGCTCATGCAGGTACCCAGGGGATTGCTGAAGTTTGACACCAACACCAACGCCTTCACCGCCTGATGCTGGATCGCGTGTTCCAGATGAGAGAGAGAAATGCCGTCACGGGGATGGGTTGGCAGTTCCAACGCCTTTAGGTGCAAGATTTCGAGGGCTTCCAGGATGCCGTAGTAAGTCGGAGACTCGATCGCCACCACATCGCCCGGTTTCGTAACCGCCTTTAAAGACAGATAAATCGCCTCAAACGTCCCATTCGTCGTCACAATCTGGTCGGGCGTCATCGAACACCCTGCCGTCATCAGGCGCTTCGCAACCTCTTGTCGCAAGGGTTCGCATCCTGGCGGGAGGTCGTAGGAATGGGCTTTGGGGGTGTGGGTTCGTAAGACTTGACCCATAATGCGATTCAGGGCATTCAGGGGTAGTAATTCCATGCTTGGTAGCGCTGCCGCCAGGTGAACGGTGTCGGGATTGATGCCCGATCGACACACTCGAAACGCCAAGGAGGTGTCCACCTCACATACTCGCTTTGGAGGAGCCGACTGGATTCGGCTCTTCGGGCGCGATCAGGACATTACAGCGCACGTAGTAGCCCGATTGGGGACGAGCGCTAATTAAGCCCCGATCTTCCAGTAACCGATAGGCTTCTAAAACCGTTGAAATGCTTACTGATAGCTGTTCGCGCAGTTTTCGGACTGAGGGAATGCGATCGCCCGGTTTTAGCGTGCCTTCCGTAATCAGGGTTTGGATATGGTCGGCAACCTGTTCGTACAAGCTTTTATCTGGGGCGGATTGTAGCGGGGTCACATTCATGGGCGATCGCTCCCTGTAGATGTCAGTAACGCATAATCGGGAATAGCAACTCCTGATCCGGCACAGTTGGCACTGGTTGCAACCATAACAGTTGGATAAAACTGCATAGTGTCCGTCACAATTTAGCTTGATTTGATTAAAGGCGATTGCTCACCTGCAAAATCTTCAGGTTCCAGACTGCAACACAAGTTAGCCTTACGACTCATCTAAATTGTCCCTAAAACCGCCAAGATGCTTGTATAGCAAGCAATATAGCAACATCGTTCTCTGAGAACCAGGTGTTCCCGTATAAAGGTGTTAAAGCTTTTCTTACGACTCGGAGGGGATCACGAGAGCCTCGCTAGGATAACAGTGGTCAGTCCCGTATCTAGGTGAGTCAAGACTGCATCGTTCGGAGTTCGGAGCGGTTAACGCCTGTGTCCCGTTCCTGAACGTAGCAACCGCAGCCACCTGAAGTCCTCTTTCTGGTTTCCCATCATGTCGCTAAAACCTACAACCGATCCCACCTATGACCTATTGCGGTCTGAGCAACATCCCCTCAGTGCCATCTTCAATCCCAAAACCGTAGCCGTGATTGGCGCAACGGATCGCCCGGGCAGCGTGGGTCGAACCGTCCTTTGGAATTTGATTCAGTCTCCGTTTGGAGGCACGGTGCTTCCAGTCAACCCCAAACGCCACAACGTCCTGGGAATCAAAGCCTATGCTTCCATCCAAGCCATTCAGGAACCCGTTGATCTGGCAATTATCGCCACCCCAGCGCCCACGGTTCCAGGATTAATTCGCGACTGTATTGCGGCAGGCGTATCAGGGGCGATCGTAATGTCGGCAGGCTTTAAAGAAACCGGAGCCGAGGGAGTCGCCCTCGAAGCCGAAATTTCTGAGATTCTCAAAACCTCGAAGCTGCGGCTGATCGGGCCCAACTGTCTGGGTGTGATGAATCCCCACTCTGGCTTGAATGCCACCTTTGCGAGTGCGATCGCCCGTCCCGGCAATGTCGGCTTCATCAGCCAAAGCGGTGCCCTGTGTACAGCCGTGCTGGACTGGAGCTTCCCGGAAAACGTTGGTTTTAGTGCCTTTGTATCCATCGGCTCCATGCTGGATGTGGATTGGGGTGACTTAATCTACTACCTCGGTGATGATCCCCATACTCAGAGCATCGTGATCTATATGGAATCGATCGGCAACGCGCGATCGTTCCTGTCTGCCGCCCGTGAGGTGGCACTGACCAAACCGATTATCGTCTTGAAAACCGGACGTACTGAAGCTGCCGCCAAGGCCGCTGCCTCCCATACCGGAGCCTTAGCTGGAAGTGACGATGTGCTGGATGCGGCCTTCCGTCGTTGCGGGGTGCTGCGGGTAGATCGGATTTCCGAGCTATTTGACCTTGCGGAAGTCCTCGCAAAACAGAGGCATCGTCCCCAAGGGCCAAACCTAACGATCATCACGAACGCAGGTGGGCCAGGCGTCTTGACCACCGATGCCCTGATTCGCACTCAGGGACAGTTGGCGACGTTGTCCGATGAAACTCTGGCGGAACTGAACAAAATCTTGCCATCCCACTGGAGCCACGGCAACCCTATCGATATTCTTGGGGATGCCGATCCAGAGCGCTATGCCCAAGCGTTAGAAATCGCGATCAAAGACCCGAACAGTGACGGTTTGCTAGTCATGCTGACGCCGCAAGCCATGACCGATCCCACCGCAACGGCAGCTAAGCTCAAGCCCTACGTGCAGGAATCGAAAAAGCCGATCATGGCAAGCTGGATGGGCGGCGATGAAGTGACTGCCGGGGAACACTTGCTCAACAATGCCAACGTCCCAACCTATCGGTTTCCCGATGAAGCAGCACGGCTCTTTAATCTGACTTGGAAGTACAGCTATAACCTGAAGGGAATTTACGAAACTCCCGTTATCGCCACTGATGGCAGTTCGTTTGATCGCGATCGCGTCACGGCCATTATCCAGCAAGCCACCGCAGAGGGACGAACGCTGCTCACCGAGGTGGAATCGAAGCAAATTCTGGAGGCGTACCATATCCCCGTGGTGAAAACGGCGATCGCCCATTCCGAAGAGGAAGCCGTCACCCATGCTGAAGCGATCGGCTATCCGGTGGTCATCAAGCTCCTATCCACCACCATCACCCATAAAACCGATGTGGGCGGTGTTCAGCTCAACCTCCGAAATGCGGATTCCGTGCGCTGGGCCTACCGTAACATGAAGACTTCCATTTGCGATCGCCATGGGGAATCGGTATTTCTAGGCGTCACGGTACAGCCCATGATTTCCCTTCAGGATA
>JACYMB010000204.1 GCA_015272205.1 Synechococcales cyanobacterium T60_A2020_003
GCAAACTCCACCGCACCATGAAAGCCCTCATGCCCAACGCCACCTTCATCGGCTTTACGGGCACCCCCCTACTCAAAAAAGACGCCCAAACCAGCCTCGAAGTCTTCGGCAAATACATCCACACCTACAAATTCAGCCAAGCCGTCGAAGACAACATCGTCCTCGACCTGATCTACGAAGCCCGCGACATCGACCAAACCCTCGGCTCCGAAACCAAAATCGACGCCTGGTTCGACGCCAAAACCAAAGGACTCAACGACTGGCAAAAAGCCACCCTCCGGGAAAAATGGGGCACCATGCAAAAAGTGCTCAGCTCCCGCTCCCGCATCGATCGTGTGGTTGAAGACATCACCTTCGACTTCAGCACCAAACCCCGGCTCAACAACGATCGGGGCAACGCCATGCTCGTCGCCGCCAGCATCTACGAAGCCTGCAAATACTACGAACGCTTCCAACAAACCCCCTTCAAAGGCAAATGCGCCGTCATCACCTCCTACAACCCCCAAACCAAAGACATCACCACCGAAGACACCGGAGCCAACAGCGAAACCGATAAACAGTTCATCTACAACCTCTACAGCCAAATCACCCAGGACATCGCCCCTTTACCGAACAAAACCAAAGCCGAAACCTACGAACTCGACGCCAAAGACAAATTCAAAACCCAACCCGCCAACATGAAGCTGCTGATCGTCGTCGATAAGCTGCTCACCGGCTTCGATGCGCCCAGCTGCACCTACCTATACATCGACAAGAGTATGCAGGACCATGGCCTATTTCAAGCCATCTGTCGCACCAACCGCCTCGACGGCGACGACAAAGACTTCGGCTACATCGTCGATTACAAAGACCTGTTCAAAAAAGTCGAAAATGCGATCGCCGTCTACACTGCCGAACTCGACCACAGCGACGGTGGAGCCGACCCCGAAATCCTGCTCCAAGATCGCCTCACCAAAGGCCGCGATCGGCTGGATAACGCGATCGAAGCCCTACACCTACTCTGCGAACCCGTCCAACCGCCCCGCGACGACCTCGCCCACATTCGCTACTTCTGCGGCAACACCGAACTTCCCGACGACCTCAAAGCCACCGAACCCCAACGCACCGAGCTATACAAAGCCACCGCGAACTTCCTCCGCAGCTATGCCAGCATCGCCGATGAACTCGAAGCCGCAGGCTACAGCCCCGCCGACATCACCCGCATCAAACAGGCCACCAAGACCTACACCGACCTGCGCGAAGTCATCCGCAAAGCCAGCGGCGAAACCCTCGATCTCAAGCCCTTTGAAGCTGATATGCGGCACCTGATCGACACCTACATCGAAGCCAGCGAACCCCGCAAAATCTCGCCCTTCGACGACATGCCCCTGCTCGAGATCATCACCAAAGTCGGCATCAACCGCGCCCTCGAAGAACTGCCCAAAGGCATTCGCAGCAATCAGAAAGCCGTTGCCGAAACCATTGAGAATAACGTCCGCCGTAAAATTATCAAAGAAAACCTCAGCGACCCCGCCTACTACGAACGCATGTCGCAGCTCCTCGACGAAATCATCGAAGCCCGCAAACAAAAAGCGATCGCCTACGAGGAATATCTCCAACGCATTGCGGAACTGGTCAAAAAAGTCGAATCAGGCCAAGACGGCAACGTCCCCACCCAGCTCGATACCCCTGGCAAACGCGCGATTTATAATGCCCTACGCACCACTGCCACCCCCGGAAAAGCGGCTGAAGCAGCGGGCACCTACACCACAGCAAACGAAACCGACCTCGTCGAACTTGCCCTAAAAATTGACCAAACGGTCAAATACGTGCGTCCCGACGATTGGCGGGACAACGGCGGACCCAAAGAGCAGATGATCAAAGCCGCACTTTATGGCATCCTTCAAGATATTGAGGAAGTCGAACGAATCTTCCCGATCATTAAACAGCAGTCTGAGTATTAACGGAGGCTGTTATGGGGGTGCGAACTATGGGTGCAACGACCAGTGCAGCAACGACCAGCCAGATCAACATCATTCAACTGGGTGACATCCGGATTGAGGTGGTGCGGAAAAACATCAAAAACATTCATCTCAGCGTCTATCCACCCCATGGAGCCGTGCGAATTTCTGCCCCAATCCGCATGGACTTAGAACGCATTCGGGTCTTTGCCATCGCTAAACTTGCCTGGATTAAACAGCAACAAACCAAACTTCAAAGCCAACTGCGCGAAACCCCGCGTGAGTACATCGATCGAGAAAGCCATTACCTTTGGGGCGAACGTTATCTACTCAACGTCATCGAAAAAGACGCTGTTCCCCAGCTCAAACTCAAGCACAAACAAATGGTGCTCCAAGTTCGCCCCGGTGCCGACCAAAACAAAAAGCACAGTGTTCTTGAGGCTTCCTACCGTCAGCAACTCAAGTCCGTAATCCCACCCCTCATTGCCAAATGGGAAAAACGTCTCGGTGTCACCGTCACTGGCTTCACTGTCCGCAAAATGAAAACGAAGTGGGGCAGCTGTAGCCCCGCCGCCAAAACCCTTCGACTTAACCTCGAACTCGCCAAGAAGCCGCAGGACTGTCTCGAATATGTGGTGCTCCATGAAATGATTCATCTGCTCGAACCCACACACAACGATCGGTTCATCGCCTTAATGGATCGGTTCATGCCGTCATGGCGCTTCTACCAAGAAAAATTAAATCAACTACCAGTCCGACACGAAAGTTGGCTGCACCAAACAAATATCGGCTAAGTACAAGCGATAAAGTCAAATAACGATCACAAAAATTCAAATAGTTGAAATTTCGGAATTCAATGAACGACAAAAACTGTCACACCCAATAACCGCAGTAGTTACAGCCTGGACTTCTGCGGTATACGCAATTAACCCAATCGTGTAGATTAACTGCTTTGTATGGGTTTGAGACTCAGCTTAAAGACATTGGACTAAATTACTGGACTAATGACGATTTTTGACTCAATTGTCATTCATCTGAGTGTGACAATTTTTTATGTAATCATGTTGACAGAATTGCAATCATCCTAACCAAATAAAACTGATTTATACGTTGAAATGTGAACGATTTGTTAAATCTGATTAATCAGATTTAACCTCAATCGTCACTTCTGGATCAAGCTCACCGATCAATCTGCGGGAATCACTAATCGTCCGACCCGAAATAAAATGACGCGTTCCGTGAGCGATTCGGGTCGATTGATTGGTAATAGTCGAATCGTCGCACGGGCGATCGCGCTCAATGGTTGAATCAGTCCGGTCTGAGCCTCAAATTGAAAATGCGACGACCATTGATCGCGACGAGGATGATAGAGCTTCGCTGTGTCATTTGTCTCTGGGTCGATCGAGGCAATATCACTACCTTTCGCGAGATTACATAAGGCACAAGACAGGGCGAGATTTTCGGAAACGGTTTCGCCCCCATGCTTTTCGGCAATGATATGGTCCATTTGGTGGGCAGCCAAGGCCAGTGCTGCCGGAATTAAGCAATACTCGCAACTATCCTGGGCACGCTCAAAGACAAGTCGTCTCAGATCCGCCGGGACATAGGTTTTGCTCATGCCACTTCCTGGAGTTTCAGTAATGCCTGCGCCTTGGCCATCCGGACTAAATGCTCAACGAATTCATATTGCTGCCAAAGCCGCTGTTCTAAAGCGGTCAGACCATCTACACGATTTTTTTCCAGCAGTGCTTCAATTTGCGCCTGGGCCGTATCGGATAGTCGTAGCGCTAAGGTTTCCTGTGGTGAAGGGAGCGTTGCTAAGAACTCCAAGACTTCCGCGAGACCGGAAAAGCCGGTCGAAGGGTTGGCTTTTACTTGCAGTAAGCCCAAGGCTAAAATTTGTGGCAGTTCATCCTTTAAGGACTCCAACTGCCGTGCCATATCATCGGGAATATCAACCGTGATCTGCATTGTGGCTCACCATCATCCGGATGTCAGGTTGTCTCTTTCATGGTAAGCGAAGACCTGAGGATCGTCCTCAGTCCTTGAGTCTTCTACCCTTGGTGAACGCTACCGCCGGCCCATAGCCCACTCAACCACAGCCCCTATTGCGGCTTCTGGCTTTGATTGGCCTCGGCTTTGACCGCATCGAGCAGCGCCTTTAAGTTCACGCCAGTAGGTTGAGTATTAATGTAATCGGCTTCAGCTTCCAGTTGCTTGAGCAGCACCAGGTTTCCCTGACGATTTGCGACTTCGATCCGGCGACTGAGTTGGTCGAGCAATGCCGCTTTATGTGCTTTGCCTAGGGCTTTACATTCTTGTTGAGTCAGCATGATGCGGTTTCCTTCTGTGTGTGCGTTGAATTTGGCGCAGTGGCGATTGATTCGGCGAGTGACGCGGCCAGTCACTGGACTGTGAAACATGATTCGCGCTCAGTGTCAGATCGCGAGTGCGATTCGGCTAAATGATGATGTCCTTGAACCCGCTGATTGTTGAATGACTGCTGATTGAATGACTGCGCGTCAGGGTGGCGGACCGCCACCCTGAAATCTTAGAAGATCGAAACATTAGGATGCGACGGCCAAGGTGAATGCGGGTGTCGGCAGCGACTGAGTGCGATTAAACGCTGGCATTTGGCGTTCGTAGCTTTGATCACGATAGGTCAGTGTGACGGCAGCGAGTACGGCGCGAAATTGGTTCCCTGCAAGCTGCGGTTGACGGTAATTGATTGATGAGGTTTGTCGTTCTTGCCCACGTCTAGCTGCGCCTTGACCATCACCGCTTGGGCACGGGATAAAACAGTGCAAAGTCCCAGAATTGCTGCATCATGCTGGGTCACCCCCCTGCCCCGAGTTTTCTGGGAGCTGAAAACAAAGAGATTGATAGTCACTTTTCAAATTGTCTGCCTGATCGCAATGTCAAATCCTCAATGATTGGCCGAATCGAAGGTGCCAATTCAGAAAGTGGGCTCAGATTTGCCGAAATCACGAATATCTTGACGGTTCCTCGCGTTAAGCACAAGTAATTCATTCAGCTGGGTATGCGCAATGCGCAATTGCCCCACTTCTACCATTAAGGAGAAAACCATGCTTCGTTCTCAAGTTGCCCGTAAAGTTACTCAACTTGCCACTCTAACCCTGGGTTTTGTGACTTTCAGCTATCTATCCAATGTCTCATTGACGCAATCTGGTCTAAATTCAATTCAATTGCAATCAGCTCAGGCGGCTGACCCCTACTGTGGTCCGTCAAAGGATAAAGCCGGAAAACTGGCAACAAAATTCTTCCTCTACCCGTACATGGAAACATTTGACCCTGCTTGTCAGCAGCATGATGCTTGTTACGACGATCTGAAAACAAGCCGTAAGACCAAAGAGCAGTGTGAATCGGAATTTCGCCGTAATCTCTATAAGCTCTGCGAAGACCGCTCCCTGTGGCAAAAGGTGAGTCAGGATGTGTTTGGTATGATCACCAATCCGAAACTTTGGGGTGGAATCGGCATGACAGGTGCTTGTAAGCGGCAGGCCGATTATGCCTACTGGGCTGTCAGTCAATTTGGCGAAAAAGTCCTCAAAGACGCAAACCGGGCGGTTTATAGTGTCAAAGTTGTCGATGTGAAGGCAAAACGGATTGATGATCGCTGGAGTGACGACGAATTAGAAGTATGTGTCAAAGTCCGCAATGACAGCAACTTGGCAACGGAATGGGATTTGGTCTTGCTGGATAAGAAGGGAGGCATTGTGGATACCGAACCTGACACTTATGAGCGTAATATCAAAGTTGGTCAAACCGATCAAGAATGTGTGAGTACAAGGGGCACCACGTCCTCGATTTCGGATCTTGGCTCACAAGCCAAAGTCGTTGTTCGGATTGATAATACCCTTGGCAATGCGCCTTTTACACCGATTGCAGAAATTCCAGTCAACACTAATCGCAAGAAGGATAAGTTTACTCCAGTAGGCTTTAATCAGCCCAGTATCATGGAATCATATCAGCAGTTAAAGCGAATTAAATCGGGACGTTAAGTGAATTGCATTGGTTAGACTTATTTTATTGGTATAGCCATGGTCTAGAATTGCTCAAAATACTTTTTTCAATTTTAGAAGCAATGGCTGACTAGACAAGTCCGATATCATACTCAATCACTAAGTCTGTTCACCAGTTGATCGCTGTAGATCCGAAGCAGGCTCAAATCGCTGAGCCTGCTTTGGATACCCCATCGCCTCAACCGTCACCTTTGCCGTGGGGGTCCCATCGGCAATCGTCAAATAGGACCAGCGGGGGCATTTAAACCAAAAGTTACGGTTTCGACTGAAAGCTCTGCCTTATAAACCTTTCAGAGATAGTGCATGGGTTCGCTCAGAAAACCTTCGTTTTCTTTGTAGTGAGCTTTTTGCCCAAACTCGACCTTAATGAGTGCAAAGAAACTCATCTAAAAATCAAAATAAGGTTCACTGGTGCATTTTAAGTTTCTGGACAGTGCAAAACCGCAACTTTCTGCGCGAATGCCCCCGCTGCTCCTAAATTCATAACCGCCAAGGGCCATCGGATGATTAATCCACCAAAGCCCTTGTTAAGTTCAAACATACGATTAATCAGAATCGGTGCCATCCCCCGATATGCACTCTCGACACATCATCTTGAGGGGCAGCAAGATGATTGGTTCGTGTGCAAAATAATTGTATTTTTATCAGCCATCAGTTACGATTGAATCATTCAGATTTTGCACACTAACCGATTATGCGAGACACTACGCGGGAACGGCTTCAAGCCGAACTAGCCGAACTCGAAGCGGAGATCAGCAGCATTGAGGGCCAAGGCGATTACTATCTGTCGGCATGGGTATCGAAATGTAAGCCTTCCGGTAAAGCTCAAGCCTACCCACGGGTGCAAAGTCGAATTGCTCAATTCAAGGGCAAGAAGGTGCTGCACATCAAACAATCGGAATCGATCGTGGTGTATCAGGAACGCTGCGATCGAGGACAGCGGATTGGTCGATTGCAGAAGCGGGCCGAGCGAATTGAAGCCAAATTAAACGCATCGAGTAATGCAGCACAAGCACTGATGGGGGCACAACCATGACAGTCGCGATGCAAAAACGCCTGAGCCTTGAGGAGTATCTCAGCTATGACGATGGGACTGATACCCGCTATGAATTGGTTGATGGGGTCTTAGTTGAGATGGGACAGGAAGATCCGCTGAATCGAAGAATTGCCATGTTTATTGTGGCGATGCTGCTACAGGCTGGGGTACCTCATGCCCTACTCGCGATCGGAGATGCCATTCGCATCGCCCCAGACCAGGCCAGCGCACGTATCCCAGATTTAACCGTGCATTCAGCCGAATCGAATGCAGTCATACTGGACGAAAAAATCTTGCCGTTCGAGGCCCATCCGCCGCAACTGGTAGTGGAGGTTGTTTCGAGTAGCGATACCGACAAAAAATCCTACAACCGCGATTACATCGAAAAATGTCCGGAGTATGCGGCACGGAGCATCCCAGAGTATTGGATTATTGACCCGATCAAGGCCGTGGTGAAGATTGGCCGATTAACTGATGGTGTATACCAATTTCAGGACTTCACGGGGAATCAAGTGATCAACTCACCCACGTTCCCTAATCTAAAGCTGACAGCCGCACAGGTTCTATCCGGTGGGACATGACATTGCATTCTGCAAACCATTTTTCTCAATGTTGTAAAAGTCATTTCGATTCAACCCCTGTCCCCAAGCTCCATTCAGAATCGGTTCCTCCCGCTGCTGCTGCGCCAGCCAATCCTGATAGTCCAGCCGCTGAAGCATCAGCTGCTGCTGACTATCTTGGGCTAACGCCGCCGATCGCGCCTCGCCCTCACCAGATCGATCGCGCCAATCCTGAAACGCGGATTCCCGTCGCGCATTCTCATTCAACCAACCGGGCCAAAGCTCTGATTGCCGTAACCCTTCATCCCGCATACTTTCTCCCGTAATCTATCAGCCGTATCTCGTTACTTTCCAGGCTTAATCCCCAGTACCTGCTCAACCCGTTCCAACTTCGTCAGCGCCCAGCTCGACTGCGACGACAAGAATTGCTGCCCTGCCCCCACTTCATTCAGCCTCAAGAGACCCACCAAATGCAGGAAACCCACGCCCAACAGCAGTCCGATCATCCCCATCAACAGATAATTGGTTAAACGCTGCTGCTTAACGTTCCCAGCCGCGTGACTGCGGGCGGTCTGGCGATGGCGGTCGAGCTTGTTGCGGATCGTTTCCAACTCGCTGTTCACGCTCTGAAACTGTGGCATCAAGCTCTGAACCGCGCTCTGGTTCAATTCCGTTGATGGCTTGCTTCTGCTCTCGCGTCGCGACAGACTCAAGGTATGCTCCAACTTGCTGATTAATTCGCGCAGTTGCTGCGATTCGGTCTCGGATCTCGCTAATGCCTGCATCAGCTTCAGCGAGTTTTCCGCCGTCTCCTGCATCGCCCGACTCTGTTCGCGGGTAATCTGCACCAGTTCCAGAATCACCGTGTTCCATAAATCAACTTTCCCCTCAAGTGCTGCATTCGCCTGGACAAATACCATCGCCGGATCGTCTTCATCCAGTCCCAACCGCGCCGCATACTGACGCACAATACTTTCGCGCGACTGCTCATTTTTGTTCGCCGCATCGGGGTTGAATCCGCCCCCATGGCCGTTCCCATTGGCATGATTATTGAGTGCCATAACCTACACCAGCCCCGTTGCTTGAAATGCCGTCTGCGCTTTCTTCAGATACCCCCGGACTGCTGATTGCTGCACAATCCCAAAATTGTTCCCGCGATGGGTTAGCGCTTGCTCAAAGGTCAGCCTTTCCTGGAGTAACGTACTGGCTAATCGACTGGGCAGTTTCGGTAACTCAATCACCGGACAGCCGTATTGTTGGATTAATTCCTGCGTCTTCTCATCCGCCGCAAAGAATTCCCAATCGTCATACTTCAGGTTCTTCACGACAACATGCGGGATCTTCTCCCCAAAGGTCGCCAACGACACCTGCAATGACTTCATCGAGTCGTATTCCCCCGTGCAGATAAACCATTTCACCAGACCGACGTCATGACTCGCCGCCAAGTCCACAATATCGAACTGCTCCACCCATAACTGAAAGGCTTTGTGTACCGTCGCTGGCAGGTTCACAACAATATTTTTTTCATCCTCGATCGCCCAGTTGATAATGCTGCAAGCCTGTTCATTCACTTTCTCATCTTCCGAGAAACAGGAGACTTGGACATCGGTATAGATGCCCTTGAAATCGGGACTATCAATGTCTGTCTCAACCCCGAGCACAGGCGTACCCAGATCCAGCAAAACGGCATAGAGGGTGCGGGCGAAAAACGATTTCCCAACCCCGCCTTTATTACCATCAGCCAAGTGGATATAACGTTTCCAGGACTTAGCTTGTTCAACCGCGGATAACTTTCCCTCAGTGGGTTTCTTTTTCGGACTCGTAACCATACTTCAAACCGATAAACTGCACATCAAATTCCGATTACACCTGATTCCCACCCCCATCTCTAAGCTAGTAAGCCAACTTGATGCCCGCACTATCCGGACGGGGTAATTTCTTGCTCCCTGACATTGGTTTTGCACTTTCCTTAGCGCCTTCTCCAGAATCGGATTTTGGCGTCTCCGAACGCTTCTCCTGCGGCGGCATTGGACTTTCTCCGGTGACAGTTTTAGTCGTGGATTTTTTCGTCCCCGATCGCTGCCGACGACTTTTCCTAGCTCCCTTCTGTGCCAGGTTTGATTCCTTCTCCCGCTTCACTTCCAGGTAATACTTTTTCAGCGTCCCGCCGCGGATTTCTGGTACATCCTCTTCCAGTGCCAACGACGCCAAACTCTCCTCAATCATCACCGCCAACTCATCGTAGGAATAATGATTCGCCAACGACTGTGTCACAAAGTCA
Source organism: Synechococcales cyanobacterium T60_A2020_003 (assembly GCA_015272205.1). Taxonomy (NCBI): domain Bacteria; kingdom Bacillati; phylum Cyanobacteriota; class Cyanophyceae; order Synechococcales; species Synechococcales cyanobacterium T60_A2020_003. The sequence goes on from JACYMB010000204.1 coordinate 9,861, forward strand.
TACAGTCGCTCAACCACGTCCCGCAACGTGTACAGTGTCTTCTCCTTCGGCGGCGTTTTTGCAGCCAAATCCGATAACAGCAGATCAAACTGTTGTGGCTGAATCGCCAGTAACTTATTCGGCATCGAGTTTCTCTTCGATCTTCCTCAAACTATGACCAACAGTAGAACAACGCCAGGCAAAAACTTTCTCCCAACCGCCGCTTAACCCGTAGACCCAAACCCTGAAAAGCATGGATAAGCAGCGATCTGAAGCATAAAAGAATTAAGCCAAATCTAGCACTCAATCCGAGCGAAACAGAATCTCCCGCAGGATATAAATTCCGTTCTCTCCATCCGTCCTCATGTGCGGATCGGTATCAGCCTCACCGATCTAAAACTGATCGATCTCTATCCCCTTTCCCAATCGTCAATCTATACCGCTATAGATACCCTCACCCGATCGCCCGTGATACCTTACCCCTTAACCGCACCATTCATTCACCCAACCCTCACCAAGACTTTCCCAGAACACCCCGCCAAACCGCTACTTCCCCCTCATCGCAGCCCATCGCCCCCATCCCCAAATCCTCCCCCCACAGTAGCCCCATCCGACTAGCGCTTGATAAAGCGGGACTCACTCCGCAATTTTGGCCCTCGTTGGGGCACGCTGCGCTCAAATTTGCTGCGTTCGCCGAGCCGCAAGACCCCGCCTACGCCGTTGTCGTTGCCCTGTCCTGCTGATGGCACGATCGACCATCCGATCATGCCCCTGATGTCATTCTCATTGATGCTGTTTGTCCTATGCCCGGTAAAGCGATTTTTCGGATTAGTAAGCTCAAGAGTTTTGGGGCGATCGCGGGAGCGGAACGTCATAACTCACGCACGCGGGAGACGCTGAATGCCGACCCCGATCGGGCGCAGGATAATTTTGTGTTTATTGGGGATGGCGATCGACCTTTGGAGGTATTGGCCAGGGAGCGGATTGGGGGGCAGAAGATTCGCAAGAATGCGGTGCTGGCGATCGATGTCTTTATCTCGGCTAGTCCTGAATATTTTCGACCGGATAATCCGGGGGAGGCAGGGTATTGGGAGCGCGATCGGTTTGAAGATTGGTTGGCGGTAAATGAGGCGTTTCTGAAGGAGGAATTTGGTGAGCGGAACATCCTCCGGGCGGAGTGTCATTTGGATGAGGCGACGCCCCATATTCATGCGGTGGTGGTGCCGCTCACGGATCAGGGCAAGTTGAGTTATCGGCGGCTCTATGGGGGGAAACGGACGGAGCTTTCTCAACTCCAAGATCGGGCTTGGGAGGCGGTAGCGGATTTGGGTATTGAGCGGGGGGTGAAGGGCAGTCGCGCGACCCATCGGGAGGTGAAGGATTGGTATGCCGAAATGCAGCAACCGATCGAGCAGAATCTAGATCTGGAGACGGTGCGGGTGCAGTTGGCCGATCGGGCCAGAATTGCGCGGGAGAATCAGCAGTTGCGGGTGCAGGCAGCCGCACTGTCTAGGACGCTGGATTTGCGCAATCAGGAGAAGCAGGATTTGTTGCAGCAGAATCTCTTGATGCAGGGGGAGTTACGGGTGGCTCATGGGCAGGTTGAGTCGTGGAAGGAACGGTATGGTCAGCTCGTCGATCCGTTGCGGGATTTACCGCTTGAAAAAGTGGCGGAGGAGTTGTGTTTGCAGTCGGATTTGGGAGTGTCGCCGAGGTGGTGTCATGAGCGGCATCAAATCCGGATTAATGGCAGCAAGTTTTTTGATTGGCATAAACACCAGATGAAGGGCGGGGGTGGGGCGATCGACCTCGTGATGCATGTCAACAAAAGTGACTTCAAAGCAGCGGTGGCTTGGTTGGACGATCGGTTTGGTGCAGAGGCGGTTAGGAGGGCGGGAAGTGAGTATGCAATTGAGCAGGCAAAAGTGGTTAGAAGCGAGCGGTTTATCGCGCCGGTTCAGTCGATCGAACTGTGGGCTTCTGTGCGTGATTATTTTATATCTCAAAAGTTGCCGGGTGGGTTGATTGATGCGCTGCATGACCAGGGGCTGTTGTATGCCGATGAGGATGGTAATGCGGTGTTTGTGCAGCGCGATTTTCAGTCGCGGGAGGTGACTGGGGCTTATGTGATGAGTGGGGATGCGTTTAGTGGTTCTGTATTGGTTTCGGATTTGTCCCGTGGGCGGTTTTATTGGTTACGTGGGGGTGAGCCGGATGATGCGGTCAAAAGGGTGGTGGTGGGGCAGTCGCCAGCGGATATGTTGGCTATAGGTGTGATGGATAATTCGCCCCAGGAAAAGACGATGTATTTGTCGGCGGATGGATGCTTGCCGACGCCGTTTTTGCAGTCCTTTGAACCAGAGCAGATCACCCTCAGGTTGAACCGTGATGTCCAGGGACAAAATCTGGCGCGACAGGCGCAGGAATTGCTGCCGGATGTGCGGCAAGTCGTAGCGCCCCAGGCGGATTGGTTTCGCCATCTCCAGCAGGTGCGACAGGCGGATATTCAGCGACAATTGCAGGCGCAAAAACGGCGGGGACGAGAACGCTGAATCACCTACTATTCTTCGCGCGGTGGATGCCAACCAAACTCAATCCAGATCGAACGGGCTGTCACCAGATTTTCGTTGTTCAAACGCAGCGCGATCGCGGTGGCTCGACCCACCGAAGTCAAGCCGATAATCTGTGTCCCACCATTCCGCCACTCAAAATGCTCACGCCATAACTGCGTGCGCGGATTGAATAAAGGCACAATTTGCTGGGTTTCCGGGTCTGAAGCGACAGTTCTGGCCCCTTTGAATTCATTGCAGCGGTAGCAGGCGTCAGCTAAGTTGGCCGCATCATCTTGGCCACCCAAGGAGAGGGGCTGAATATGGTCCATAACCAAAGGCGTACCAGTCAGACGCGAAGAGGTTTTGCAATACTCACAACGCTGCTCTGCGCGTGTGATGATTTGCTGCCGTAGACGCTCCGGAATCCCCATACAGAAAGAAAGCTCATACCGCGTCAGGACTGTTTAGTTTCTGCCCACGCCAACGCAGAATCGACCAAGCGTAAGCTTTCTGAAGCATTAACTGATCAGCACTGTGGCGCAGATGGGTCAGTTCTTCGCGTTCTGCGGGACTAAGTTGATTAGCCGCATTTTGTGCCAGTAGCAACTCGTGCCGTGCAAATTGTTGGGAATCTACTTCGGCTTGGGCGATCGCTTGCAGTTGCTCAGTGCTGAGGGTTTGTAACGCCAAAAGTGCCGACTGGTATTCCGGCGGGGCATTGTCGGGGGACGGTGGCAGATTGTTCAGCACACTTTGCGTGATCAGCGCTTCGAGTGATTGATGGGTGACTTCCGCAATCCGCATGAGTTGTCGTAGCACCGGATCGGGCAATTCGATAGTGATGGGTTGCGACATATTCAAGGCGATCGCGCTAAGAGGATCGTCTCTATTGTATCCGACGGATTCCGGCGTCTAACTTGGACTCATCAGCCATCCCCAGAGGCTATCCAGAGTTACAGGTAATTGGACGCGCCGTCGATGGTGGCGTGAAACAACAAATACTGTGTGGTTAAGCTGTAGCAATTAGCCGACTGTAGGCAATGCGGATGTTCTGTCATACTAAAAACGGACACCACTGCGGGCAGCATCAAAAGTGGTGGGGTCAGTTGGAAGAGGATGCAGGCATGACCGAATTGGGAAATAGCGTTCCCGCAAATTACGATGAAGCCTGGAAAGCGGCGATTGAGCAGTATTTCGAGGCATTTGTGGCGTTCTTTTTCCCGGTTGCGCATCAAGCGATCGATTGGCAACGCGGCTTTGAGTTTTTGGATCAGGAGTTGCAGCAAATTGTCCGGGATGCGGAGGCGGGCACCCGCTATGTGGATAAACTCCTCAAGGTTTGGCGCAAGGATGGTGTGGAAGCCTGGTTACTTTTGCATGTCGAGATCCAGAGCCAGCGGGATGGGGATTTTGCCAAACGGATGTATGTCTACCATTACCGGATCTTCGATCGCTATGAACAGGAGGTGGTGAGTCTGGCCGTTTTGGGGGATGACCAGCCAACCTGGCGACCGCAGGAATATAGCTATGGGCGCTGGGGTTGTGAGATGCGCTTGAAATTCCCGATCGTCAAGCTGCTGGATTACAGTTGGGAAGTGCTGGAAGCGAGCAACAATCCCTTTGCGGCGGTGGTAATGGCACATCGACAAACCCAGAACACAACCCAGGATGCCCAGGCGCGGTTGGAATGGAAGCTACGCCTAATTCAGCAGCTTTACCGACGCGGCTATCGCCGACAGGATATCCTAGAGATATTTCTGGTGTTGGATCGGATGATGCGGTTGCCGGAGTCACTGGAACTGGTGTTTCGGGAAGAAATTAAGCGATTTGAAGAGGAAAATCTGATGCCTTATATCAGTAGTATTGAGCAAATTGGGCGGCAAGAGGGGCGCATCGAAGAGCGGCATGATATTATTCGCGATCTCTTGGTTAGTCGCTTTGGGGTGCTGGACGAAGCTTTAGAGGCGATTATCCAGCCGTTGAGCGAGCTTTCTACAGCGGAATTTGCGAGTTCACTGTTGCCACTCTCGACCCTGTCGAGAGAAGCGCTGCTGGATCGCTTTGGACAAAACACGATGCATTGAGCCAGGTTGGTTGGTCTTCCTTGGCAGCAAAGTCGAATCGCATGGCGCAAGTCTGGGTAATCGTGCATTCCAGCACAGTCTTCTGGGGGAGCGGGCTTGATTCGTTCAGAACGGCGATCGCCGCGTGACGAGGCAATGTGAGTGCGCGCATGGCGCTGATGTTTGACTGAGCATCCCTTCCAAGTTTCAGTTCATTCAGCCCTTGCCGGATTTCACACATTCAGAATTTTGGCAGGTTTAATATGTTTGACTTACTCAACATCATCGATGCTGGTTTGTGGGCGATCGCGCTGACGCAGACGGTCTATCAACGAATTCAACCCAAGATACAGCAGGCATGGAAATTATTGACTACTGAGCAGACTCAACGCTTGCTACGGGCGATCGGCATGTGCTGGCTGCCGCGATTGTAGCTAAATGATTGTCGACGATCTGGCTAAGTGATTAACATTTGATCGGCTTCCCACGACGGGTGTGACTAGAATTTGATGTGGCTATTGAACGAAGCTACAGCCGTAGCGATTGATCTTGTCCCAAAATTGTGACCATC
>JACYMB010000205.1 GCA_015272205.1 Synechococcales cyanobacterium T60_A2020_003
GCTATCATCGTCGTTCGATTGCTGAAACTACCATGTTCCGCTTTAAGACTATTTTTGGGGGCAATCTCAGTGCACGTCAATTTGACAATCAAGCCGTGGAATTGTTCATCAAATGTGTTGCGCTCAACCGCATGATTCAGATCGCTAAACCCGATAGCTACAAGGTTGAAGGTTAATACCAGGACACTCTCAAGGCGAACCTGACCGTTTTTCTAATCATGCAACAAAGCCGTGTCAAACTAAAGTAATCTACGGATAAAAACTGCTGCTATCCATACCATTTAGGCCGAATCGTTACAAAGTTGTATACCAACTAGGTCAACCGATAGGGGGACGCTAGACTGGAGACATTCCCCTACAGTAAAAATACATCTCTATTCTCATTTAGACCCTGAGTGGCTAGGCATCATTAACCATTCCCCCTAAACACCCTGCATTCAGTTCATGAGAGTAGCGTTTATCTTTCGATACTTTGGCAACACAACGCGATGTGGGGTGGATGTCTGCGTATCTTCAAAATCAAGATTTTAGCCGTTGGGTTCGTAGACCGATCGATCTAGAACCAAGAGGGACATTCATCCGTTTGCCGGAAAGCATTCAGGCATCTATTTTTTGCCCTCGTAACGCTTACATATTGTAGGCGATCGCCACCGTTCCTCTTCTCCGTTCTCAAGCCATCGAAGCGTACCCCTCAATCAGCATCGCTGAACCGATAAAGACAACTCGTATTTGGAGAACCACTTATGTTTACATTGAATACATCTCAGGATTTATCTGGATCCCAGCCTAACGATCAGGCATTAGTGCTTTGGTTTGAAGAGGTTGGCATGGAGGATGTCTCTTTAGTAGGAGGCAAAAATGCCTCATTAGGTGAATTAATTCAGCAATTGGCGCCAAAAGGGATTAATGTGCCGTCGGGATTTGCCGTCACCGCCACCGCATTTCGCTACTTTATCCAGCAAGCTAGTCTGGATGAACGGTTGCGCCAGCTGTTTGAAACCTTAGATGTCGATGATGTCAACAACCTGCGGGAACATGGACGACAGGCGCGATTGCTCATCCTAGATACCCCCTTCCCGCCAGAACTGGAAAGCGAAATCGTGTCCGCCTACATCCAACTTTGCGAACGCTATAAATTAAGTCTGGACGTGTGCGATCGCCTCGAAGGGGACGAGCGGGAAGCCTGTCGTAGTTTCTACAGCGGTGTGGATGTAGCGGTACGATCCAGTGCCACAGCCGAAGATTTGCCCGATGCTAGTTTTGCCGGACAGCAGGAAACCTACCTCAACGTGCGCGGTATTAAGGGCGTACTGGATGCGTGCCATCGCTGTTTTGCATCGCTATTTACCGATCGCGCCATTTCCTACCGTACCCAAAAGGGATTTGATCACTTTGATGTGGCGCTATCCGTTGGGGTTCAAAAGATGGTGCGATCGGATTTGGCGACCTCTGGGGTGATGTTCTCGATTGATACAGAAACGGGATTTAAGGATGCTGCCCTAGTCACCGCGGCCTACGGACTGGGTGAAACGGTCGTACAAGGCATCGTTAACCCGGATGAGTACGTTGTCTTTAAACCGACGTTAAAAGATGGATTTCGACCCATTTTAGAAAAGCGGTTGGGCAGCAAAGAGATCAAAATGGTCTGCGACATCGGCGGCAGTAAGCCAACGGTGAACGTATCGGTTCCTAAGAGCGATCGCCAACGCTTTGCCCTCACGGATGACGAAATTTTGCAGCTTGCGAACTGGGCCTGCATTGTCGAGGAACATTACTCCCAGGTTCGGAATACCTACACGCCAATGGATATTGAGTGGGCAAAGGATGGCGTGACGGGCGATCTCTTTATCGTGCAAGCTCGACCGGAAACCGTCCATTCCCAAAAGAGCCGTAATGTTCTTCGCACCTACCACCTTTTAAAAGAGCAAGTAGCCGGAGAGTTGATTCCGCTGACCAAAGGGCGATCGGTGGGCGAGATGATCGGGCAAGGGAAGGCACGTATCATCCTAGACATTAATCAGCTTGGCGATTTCCAGGAGGGTGAGGTACTCGTTACAAACCGCACGGATCCCGACTGGGAACCAATCATGAAAAAGGCGAAGGCGGTAGTAACAAACCAGGGAGGTCGCACCTGTCACGCCGCAATCATTGCCCGCGAGATGGGAATTCCGGCGATCGTCGGCTGCGGAAATGCTACTGAGGTAATTCACAATGGTCAAGAAATCACCGTTTCCTGCGTAGAGGGAGAAGAAGGCATTGTTTTTGAAGGACTGGTGCCGTTCGAGGTGACCGAGATGCCCTTGGATAATCTCCCTGAAACCCGCACCAAGATCATGATGAACGTGGGAAACCCTCATGAAGCCTTTAGTCTAGCGTCCATTCCTAACGATGGTGTCGGTTTGGCGCGATCGGAGTTTATCATCGCCAATCACATCAAGGCTCATCCCTTGGCGCTACTGCGGTTTGATGAACTGAACGATCGGTTTGTGAAGCGGGAAATTAATCGGCTCACCGCAAACTATCCCTACAAGCCTGATTTCTTCGTGGATAAGCTGGCATCAGGAATTGCAATGCTAGCAGCAGCGTTCTATCCGAACCCCGTGATTGTGCGCATGTCGGATTTCAAGAGTAACGAGTATGCCAACTTGCTGGGCGGAAAGCAGTTTGAACCCCGCGAAGATAATCCGATGTTGGGATGGCGGGGGGCATCTCGCTACTACGATCCAAAGTACATCGAAGCGTATGGACTGGAATGCAAAGCCCTGAAACGAGTTCGGGATGAAATGGGACTAACGAATGTGATTCCCATGATTCCGTTCTGCCGTACCCCCAAAGAAGGTCGTAGAGTTTTGGAGGTGATGGAAAGCTTTGGGCTGAAGCGAGGGGAGAACGGTTTGCAGGTTTACGTGATGTGCGAGATTCCCAACAACGTCCTCCTTGCCGATCAGTTCAGCGAAATTTTCGATGGATTCTCGATTGGTTCCAATGATCTGACTCAGCTTACGTTGGGACTGGATCGGGATTCAGCCTTGGTTGCCCATCTTTTCGATGAGCGAGATGAAGGGGTAAAAGAGATGGTGCAAACGGTGATCCATCGCGTGAAAGCGAAGGGACGCAAGGTGGGCATTTGTGGACAAGCTCCCAGTGACTATCCAGAATTTGCCGAATTTCTGGTAGAACAAGGAATTGACTCGATCAGTCTCAACCCGGATACGGTGCTGAAAACCCGATTGGCGATCGCCCAAACGGAACAGTCTCTCTAGGCGCTGACCTCAATCAGTTTCTAGTGCCCAGAGCAAACTCTAGCCTCCGTCTGACTCAGGCGGAGGCTACACTTAAGTAATGTAACTGAGTCCTTCCATCAATTAGAAATGGAGCCAACCTCTAATTCAAAAATATTTAGCAATATAGACTTGCCGATTGTGAAGGTCAATAGTATGGTTGAGCGTTAGCAATGAAAACGGTCAATTTTGCAACGCTTTCCAAAGTTAGGCCAGGATTTGGGCAGTTTCGCCAAGCTAATTGAGTGTCATTTTTAACAAACCCTCGATCTCAGTTACGCATTTCATCTCGTGAAAAAAGAGTAAGCAATGTCTGGTTTTCCTACTAACGTTAAAATCACTCAAGCCCTTCAGTCTACGTACTTACATTGACTGTGAGAAAGCTTCCTGTATCTTAGTATGCATTGCACGCAGATTGACATTCAAACATTGACGTTTACTGTATTTTTGGGGCACCGATATAATGGCTGCAAAATCTATCCATACTCTAGTCGTTGTTGATTCTGGACTAGATAACTATCAACATCTAGCCGCAGGGGTTCTAGAGGGTGCTGAAGTTCTAGTTTTAGACCAACATCAGGACGGAATTGCCCAAATTACCCAGTTCCTGCAAACCCATCAGGATATTCACGCACTGCACATCCTATCCCACGCGACTCCGGGCGTTTTGGCCCTAGGGACTACTCATCTCTCGTTATTGAACCTAGGCAACTACGCTCAGTCCCTTCAGGCTTGGTCAAATACTCTTTCAAGCCAAGCCGAGATTTGGCTGTATGGCTGTCAGCTTGCGGCAACTGATTTAGGGCGATCGCTCGTTCAGCGCATCGCACACCTGACTCAACCGGCGATCGCCGCTTCCGATACCCTAACCGGTGTATCAGCCCTCGGCGGAGACTGGAACCTTGCCGTCCAAACTGCGCCAATCAAAACTCGACCAGCCTTGGCAGAACATACGATGGCAACCTATGCCGCCGTGATGGCCTTGTTTGACTGGTCAGACCCCGGCATTGATTGGCCCCAGGGTACGACGGGCACAAACACCTACACTGATGTGGGTGGTACGGGCGTGGACGTTACGATCACCATCAATACTACCAACGGAGTTACCTTTGGGCAGGCAGGTGGTATTATCACTCCGAATGATGTTGCCTCGCTACAGGGTGGAGATACAACGGTGGTAGAAGCGCTCCATGTTACGATGAATGCTGCCACACTTCAAGACTCCACTACAACTACCGTAGAGTTTAGTCAAGCTGTGGATGGGGTTGCCTTTGGGATTTACGACATCGACGAAAATTTTGCCGCCGAGGGCTGGCAAGATGAAGTCGAAATTCTTGGTTTTTTTGGAAATACTGTCGTTCAGCCGACACTGACAGCAAGCAACAATGCCACCTACACCATTAACGGCGACGTTGCCACTGGAGTGGGCAATGCTGACAATACTGGTGCTAACTCTGGCCAGGGAACCCTAAACGTTTCCTTTGATTCCCCCATTACCAGCTACCAACTGATCTACCGCAATGGTGCTCAGGCCAGTGCGGATCCGGGCGAACAAGGGATCGCGATTCTCAGTAACATCTTCTTCAACGATCCGGGCACTAATCTTTCTCCAGATACGGACAATGTCCGACAACGTGTGAATCCTGGTGAGACTCGCCAGCTCAATGGACTCACGGGCAGCGATCCCGATGGCACAATCGCACGATTCCGCATCACATCAGTGCCACCCTCTGGCCAGGGAACTCTCTTTTTAGGTGATCCGGCTAATGGCGGCACCGAACTTCAGGTGGGCGATCGCATCCGTGCGAACCGGATTGACGATGTCTTTTTCCAGGCCAGCAACAATTTCTCCGGTACGACCTTTGAATATGCGGCGATCGATAATGATGGACTCCAAGATCCGACGCCTGCGACCGTGCGCCTCCAGGTAGGCAGTAGCACGACCAATGAGCGACCGGAAACCGACGACGTTAGCAAACGGATTGAGCCAGATACGGTGAACCGTTTGCGAGGGCTAAATGGTCATGATCCAGATGGTACAGTTGAACAATTTCGGATCGAGACGCTACCTCCCTCTAGACAAGGGACGCTGTTCCTTGGAAATCCTGACCGGAATGGCACTCCTGTTTCAGCAGGACAGCGCATCGATGCGGGTGATATTGGGAGTCTCTTTTTCCAATCCACTCCTCGCTTTTCCGGAACTAGCTTTGAGTACGCCGCCATTGATAATCAGGGAGCATCAGACCGAACCCCTGCCCAAATCTCTATCACATCGGGGAGTGGTTCCTCATCCCAATGCCGTCGTGGAGATACGATTCGAGGCACAAACAGGAACGACAGACTCTCCGGGGCAGACGGACGCGATCAGATCTTTGGTAAGGCGGGAGATGATCGGCTGCGGGGGCGTCTTTGTGATGACCTTGTAGTGGGTCGTGCTGGAAATGACAACCTGCTTGGAGATGCCGGGAATGACACCCTGATTGGCAATGACGGAAACGATAGTCTGGATGGTGCGTCGGGTGCTGATTTTGGACAGGGCGGCAAAGGTAGCGATCGCATCAGCGGTGGCGCGGGCGATGACACGCTTTTCGGTAAACGCGATAATGACGAAATCACCGGAGATGCCGGGGATGATGTCATTTTTGGTGGGCGAGGCAATGACCGTCTGCAAGGTGGTGATGGCGATGATGCCGTTGAAGGTAAGGGCGGCAGCGATCGCATCCGGGGAGACAAAGGAAATGACACCCTATTTGGCAACTTCGGTGACGATACGATTGCAGGTCGAATTGGCGACGATCGCATCAATGGCGGATCGGGTGACGATACCCTCGGTGGCGATGCAGGTTCCGACCGGATTCGGGGTGAAAATGGCGATGATGCGATTAACGGTGGTGCAGGCAGCGATCGCCTGAAAGGGAATTCAGGGGATGATCGGATTCGCGGTGCTGCAGGTAGTGACATCGCGAACGGCGGTAAGGACGATGACTTTGTGAGTGGTCGGAATGGGGATGACCGCCTGCGGGGCGCATCGGGTGACGACATCATCCGAGGGAACAAGGGCGAAGACATTCTGAGCGGCAATCGAGGTCAAGACCGGGTGAATGGTCGCCAAGGAGACGATATCCTGGTTGGTGGTGCTGGTGAAGATCTATTGACTGGCGGCAAAGGCACTGACGTGATTGTCTATCGGAGAATCCGCGATGGTGGAGAATCGGGCGATCGCATCCGTAACTTCAAGATTGGGCAAGATCTCATTGACCTCAGTGAACTGTTTGACGGCAATCAGTTTGCCAGTAAAGGCGCGTTTGGTCGCTATGTCAGCTTGACTCAGGTGGGCAGCATAACCCAACTCGACATCAACGTCGCAGGGGAAGCGGGAGACGATGTCCGCACCTTTGCCCTGCTTCGCGGCGTCAATGCAGACAATCTGGGACGGAGCAGTTTCATTCTCTAAATCTATCTAGCCATTCCTAGGGCTGGACACAGTGGGCGATCGCTCTTTTACAAAGGGGCGATCGCTCTTTCGTTTTGGGGCTGTGTATCTCGAAAATTCCAGGCATTATCCTGTGTTTTCCGTCACACCACACAATGTTTTGCGTCGAACTTCGAGAACCAAACTATCACATTTAGCCATCGTTTTATATCACCAATTCATTCTGAAGATCAGGGCATAGCAATACTAACAAGCCCACTCACCAACAAGGAATGAAACAAATGATTATCACGAACGGTGTATCAACTTCGGTTTCGACATGGCACAGATCAACGCTCAACTGAAAGCTGCGGACGATCAAGTAGCAGAATTCGGGAATGATGCCTGGGGCAAAATTGTCCAATCGAACCGCGATTTGGTCAAAATCCAAGACTTTACCATTGGCGAAGATACGATTCGTTTACCCGGAATTGCCGATCATTCTAGCTACCAATATCAGGCCGTCATTGGCTCCGGTGGAACCTTTATCCGCGTGAAGATGGGAACGAATAATCCCACCGATGTCTTATTCATCGAAAATACCTATCGCGGTATCGAAGATGGACTCGATGACGCTCAATTTACGGCGTTGATCGCCGACTTGCTAAACCCCAAATCTGGCATGATTGGTGTTTTCAAAAACACACCCCTTCAAAATTTTGGCAGCATCGTTTCAGGAACGTTTGCCAACGACCAAATTATTGGTAAAAATACTGCCGAAACGGCGGTTGGTCACTATGGAGATGACGTTATTCTTGGCAAAGGTGGCAACGATACTCTGTACGGGGGCACAAAAAGCACGCGCGGCCAGAGCTTTAATCTTGTTATTGCCGCTCGCTATGCCCATGATGGCAACGATATCCTATCCGGTGGCGATGGTCCGGTGGCGATGGCAACGATAAGCTCTATGGCGAAACCGGAAACGATTATCTGGTAGGTAATGCGGGCAATGACGTCATGGTCGGTGGAGCGGGCGCAGATGCCTTTGTCTTTACCTCCAAAGCTCGATCCGAAGGGGTCGATCGCATTATGGACTTCAACGCTAGCGAAGGCGATGTGATTCAAATTAAAGGGAAAGGATTTGATGTCAACTCAACCCGCCTCTTTACATTCCAGCTCTCCACAGGTGAGCTGAGCTTTGATGGTCAGCAGATTGCCACCCTGGAAAACATTGCTAGCAACGCAGACTTCAAAATTGCTCAGCACGTGGAACTGGTCTAGGCACAGCTAGGTTACGCTCTAGGACTATCTAAACCTGACAGGTGGAGGCGATCATTGTCTCCACCGATGTCTGAGTTTGGGTTTAATGATGTTATGGACATTCCAACGTATCGCGAGTGGCGCGTCCCGTCACCGGATTCGTACCCTTTGCCACTCGACACAGCTTCTCTTGCACATCCTGGCGTAGCAGCACATCGGTGAAGTCGGCACCATCGATAATGGCCCCATCAAAGTTGGCATTAAAGGCAAATGCCCCTTCTAGAATGGCATTAGTCAAATCCGCGCCTGCAAATCGTGCCGTGTCTAAGGTGGCGTAGCTCAGATTTGCCCCCTGTAAGTTTGCGCTTTCTAGATTCGCGCCAAAGAAGCTCACTCCTTGGAGATCAGATTGGCTAAAGTTACTACCCCGCAAGTTGGCCTTCGTAAAGCTAGAGTCGGTCAGCACCCGTCCTGAGAAGTCCGCTTCCAA
>JACYMB010000206.1 GCA_015272205.1 Synechococcales cyanobacterium T60_A2020_003
ACGTTGCCTTGGGCTGTTGGATGCCGAGCCAATCATTGACCGTGAAGATAGCGCGTTGGACGGTGCTGCGCCCTAGGGCGTCCAGATTTTTCACCAATTCCTGCACGATGCGATCGCGAATGAATTCTCCCCGTTCGGAAAAGAGGAAGTCAACGGCTTGATCGAGGGTTTGGCTCGTATCGTAATCGGGACTGTTCCGCGCATTCTTGAGCAAGTTTTCCAAGCGATTCCAGCGAAAATCACCCTCTTTAAACAGCAAATCCCGCAAAGATGCCCGCAACTCTGGTGACGGATCGGTTAGGAGACGACGCGCTACGTAGGGATAGGCTTTGCTCAATACTTTGAAGTTGGGATCAATGCCGATCGCAATCCCTTCCAAGGTAACGAGCGATCGAATAATCAGCGCATAGTAGGCCGGAACCCGGAAGGGATATTCATACATCAACGCGGATAGTTCATCGGTGATGCTTTTGAAGTTCATCTCCGCGACGCTCGCACTCAGAGCATCGTTAAAGACACTGGCAAAGGCTGGAATAATCGGCGTTAAATCTGTATCTGGCGTTAAAAATTCGAGATTGATATAGTCCTGAGCCAAGCCTTCAAAATCGCGATTGACCAGGTGAACGACCGCTTCAATGAGTCCGTATCGCTGATGGGGCTTGATCTCACTCATCATGCCGAAATCGAGATAGGCCAATTTACCATCGGGAGTCGCAAAGAGGTTACCCGGATGGGGGTCGGCGTGGAAAAAGCCGTGTTCCAAAAGCTGGCGGAGAGAGCACTGGACGCCAATTTCAACCAGGTAAGCCGCATCAATGCCTTTCTCGCGGATCTCATCGAGTTGAGTCAGCTTGGTGCCGTTGATCCATTCCATCGTGAGCACGCGCCGCTGGGTGTAGTCCCAGTAAATCTTCGGCACGTAGATGTGGGGAAGATGACCGTAGAGATCGGCGAAGCGCTCGGCGTTGTGGCCTTCGTGGGTGTAGTCCATTTCCTCGAAGATGCGGGCACCAAATTCATCCATAATGCCCACAAGATCGCTGCGAATTCGCTTGAAGGTGCCCGTTGCCCAGAGTGCTAATTGGCGCAAGAGATAGAGGTCGAGGGCAATGCGTTGGGCCAATCCGGGACGCTGCACTTTAACCGCAACTTCTTCCCCAGTTTTCAGTTTGCCCCGGTATACCTGGCCTAGGGATGCTGCCGCGATCGGTTTATCCGACAGTTCGGCATAGATATTTTCGGGGCGATCGCCCAATTCTTCTTCAATAAATCGGAAGGCCACCTCGTTTGGGAAGGCGGGGAGTTGATCCTGAAGGTGGGATAGTTCTTCTAAATAAACGGGAGGCACCAAGTCGGGACGGGTGGAGAGTGCTTGCCCAACTTTGATATAGGCAGGCCCAAGCTGAGTCAATACCTCGCGAAGCTGAACGGCACGACGACGCTCATTCTTCTTCCCTTTCCGAGTCGTTTTATCCCACCACAGCCCCAACGCAAAGCTGAGGCAGGGGGTCAGGATTGCCAGAATTCGGCTCAGCACTAAAAATGGCCTGCGGCGGTAGAAGGCCGTAATCACGTCGGGATTGTAGCGGATGCGCGGAATCTGCGAACCGGATAGTCCTCGCTCGCTTTCGAGTTCGGCCTCTAGCATTTCAAACAGTGCCTGCTTCTCTGCGTCAGGATCTATAATGGATTCCGGCAGAGGGGGTTCTGGCACAAATTCAACAGGTTGGCTACTCACGGTGACCGTTTGAACGGCATGAGACGGGTTGATGGCAGTCGTTGTCGATTCGGTCATGGGTTATAAGGTGAGCAACATCTAGAGCGATCGCTTGCGGTTTGGAACATCGAGGAGCATGAACGCGCTCCCCACCTGGTCGCACAAAAGATTTTCCTTTGCACATCCTCGGCGTATGTAACGCATTGTAACAAGCTCAACTCCCTTGATCTCGATTCTATCGGGTTGAAATCTAGAATGTCGGAGCTAAACAGTTGAAAAAACCGATGTAATTTAGGGTGGATGTCCGATGGAGGGCTATGTCTTAGAGAACGAGATTCATTCACCGTGACTAGAGTAGACAAACCAAAAAGAGGCGATGACTTAAAAATAGAAATTAAAATTTTATATTTACATTAAAAAACAAGGTCAAATATGTTTGACTCGATTGATATCAAGGTTCTTGAGTGCTTAATGCAGCAAGGACGGATGACTTGGTCGGAATTGGCGGGGAAGTTGGGACTGTCTTCGCCCGCTGCGGCTGATCGCGTTCGTCGCCTTGAAGAAAAGGGGGCGATCGTCGGTTATTCCGCACGAATTAACCCGGATGCGGTTGGATGTTCGCTGATGGCCTTTGTTGCCGTCACCCTTGAGCATCCCCAATATCGGGATCTGTTTCTGGAGAAGGTGCAGGAGCTTGCCGAAATTCAGGAATGTCATCACATGACGGGGGATGATGACTACTTCCTTAAAATTCGGTGTCGCGGTACGGCAGATCTGGAACGGCTGATTAGCGAAGAACTCAAGGGCGTACCGGGTGTGCTGAAGACTCGCACCAGCATTGTTCTATCTAGCCCTAAAGAAACGGGTGATTTGCCGCTGCCTCGCGAAACTTAAGTTTATTTTGAGTGTCCAGTGAAGAACGGACGGTTCGATATTCTGAAGCTTTGGGGGTTCTCGGAGATGTCACCCGCACCAGTCATCCACCTGTATATATCGCTAGCCATATCGGTTAGGACATTTTGGTGGGGCGGCTTCGCCGCCCCACCAAA
>JACYMB010000207.1 GCA_015272205.1 Synechococcales cyanobacterium T60_A2020_003
TGTAGCTGCTTCAGCCATTCTCATTAACAATTCTTATTGCGGTGACCAGGTACAGGAAATGTAACTCCATCGAATTACTCTATCAAGACTATTGAGAAAAGTGTCGATGTCTTGATTGGAATTCAGATCATGAATGACCCTTAAATCTTTTGGGGGAGACGCCTGCATTTTGTGGGGATCTCGCTAGGCTATACAGAATCTATTTGTGCCCATAGATTTTGCCCATTTGTTATGACCACAACCCGCCCAATTAACTTACCCAGTCTTGAGGTATCTGAGCCTGTAGCCAATCACTACTCACGCATTGAAGCCTACGCTGAGCAAGATGCCATTCTGGGAAGTCCCAATCCCCGATATAAGCAGTCCACGATTTACTGCAATACGTATCTAGCTGTCCGGCTGCAACTGGTCGATGCGGATGCTTTAACAGATGCAGAGTTGGATTTGTCCATTTTCTAACGGTTAAAACCAGGCATACTAAAAGGCGATCGCCCCTTTGTAGAGTGCGATCGCCCACGTTATTCCCAATATCAAATTCGCCTGAACACCCATGATTTGTACAGGCGGGTTTAGCAGACAGAACCCCGCTGGTAGAGAGAGCCTGGGCAAAATCCGCCCCTAGCCATCTGGGATAGAGGCTGAAATTAACGTTTATGGGCAGCCTAGCGACTCCCGCGTATCCACACCTGTGACGGGGTTCGTACCCGTTGCCGTATCGCAGAGATAAAGAATCTGCTCCCGATCCAGCATGGCGTAGCTAAAATCTGCCCCGGTCACATTTGCCCCTTTGAAAAGGGTTTTCATCATCATGGCGGATTCGAGAACGGCGTCGCTCAGATCTACACCCGAAAAGTCGCTGAGATAGGCAATGCCATTACTAAAGTTAACGCCATGCATATTGGCGTTCTTAGCGATCGCCCCATTAAACACCGCTCCTTGCAAGTCGGCTCCGCTAAAGTCCACTCCTTTCAGGTCAACGTTGCTAAATTCTGCCCGGACTAAATCTTGACCTGCGTAGTTCTTTTCGGTCACGTTGACATCATCATAGGCTCGAATCGCAGCAGAGCTAGCAGCCCAAGCAGGTAGAGGCAGGGCTACGCTGACCAGCACGATTAAAACACCAAAGACCTTCCAGACGGCGCGCATAGGACGTTTGTAATATTTTTATAATGAGTTTCCTTAATCAAAGTTAACATTTTCGGTGGCTAGATTACCGATTGACGACTGTATTCGCGATCGCCACCCGTCTGATACGCATCCAGAAAACAGTGTTAAACCTGCTCAGGTTTAACGGTGGTGAAACTCCACGACATCTTCCCGAACCGTTACATCGTAATCCCCAAAGAAATCATGACCCAATAGCCCAATATCCAGTTCAGGCCCCGCGATCGCCACCAGTACATCATTGGCGATCGCCCCTTCCACCTCAATCGATTGCACCAGTCCCAGGGGAAGGGAAATGTTTCGCTGGCTAGCCGTATCCACTTTGGCTTCGCCCGTCGCCTGAACATTGAGAACATCGGCCATTTCTGCGGTGATCAGGGTGCCACTGGCTCCCGTATCCACAATCATCGGAAAGACCGTCGTACCGTTAAAGCGAACGTTGATCACGGGGGTGCCGCCTGCCCGTGCAACGATCGGCGCAACAATCACTGATGACTCTGATTTTGCCACCGGAGTCGGAGCTGAGCGGGTTTGCGTGGGGGGACGAGTGCTGCTGCTGGATGCCGTATTCGTAGGGGAAGTGGGACGCCCCGGCCTCACAACCACCACGCCTGAACTTTGATCGATGGGTTTGTTGGCTTGCTGCTGGGCGTAGGTCAGGTTGCGGCGATATTCTGAAAGCTTGGTTTGTGCCGTGGCATAGTTCGCGCTGGATTTGGGCACAGCCGCCAACAGGTCTACGGCTTGCTGCCATCGGCGAGCCACCAGGCTCCAATCATCCTGCGATCGCGCCGATTGACCCAGTTGAAACGCGCTAGAGGCGAGGCTAACCGCGTCC
>JACYMB010000208.1 GCA_015272205.1 Synechococcales cyanobacterium T60_A2020_003
CCGACGGCTGCACCGAGTACATTTCCCCTGGCGCTAGGGAGTACAAAACCTGGCCGCTTTCGTCCATAACATCGGCCTGATCCGACGTGCCGTCGCTGAGGGAAGATACGGCTTCAGCGATCGCCACCCGCATTTCGATAAACGCATCCACAGACGCCATATTGGCCTGAAGATCGGGAAGTGCGGCCTGAGGCACGGTGGTTTGCTCGGTGGGGGTAGTCGTTGCCGCTTGAGGAGATTCCGCGTTCGACGGGGTAGTATCGGCCAGTGCTGCGAGGTCTGGAGGGGCGATGACATCGGATGGGGTCTGGTAAATGTTGGGTAATTCTGACCAGGCGTTGGTTGGTGTGGCGATCGCCACCGGACTGATTTGACGACTAACGGCTCCTCCGGCGGCAAGGCAAAGCCCTAAAAATGGAAAAAATAGCCACTTATAGGTTTTCCAACGACGCACCGATAAGTACCACCGCAGGCTTGCTTGCCACTGTTTGACGAAGAGAGAAGGATTCATAGAGCGCCGCCGCTAGGGAATGTGATCCAGTGAAATGTAACCCAACAGGTAAACGCAAGAGATTTAGGCGAAAAGCCCGCCCCTTTTTTGAAGACAATCGGCGGACGAATTCCTAAATATTACATAGTAGCGTAGCGCAGTCTAGTCAATCTCCTTTCAAGGTTCACTTCTCCTACTGTCCTGAGAGGCTAGGATGCGAAATTGCTTTCATTCATCCTATCGGGATCACTGCCTACGATCGGTTCTGTCCGGAATGATTTTATCCAAGGTTGTAGTTTTAAGGTAGGGCAATATTTTCTATAGATCAGCAGCATAATCCGCGTTAGTAACGGCAAGTTCCAGGAAAACTAGAGATTTTCGATGATTTGGGATGCCTTTGCGTACAGCTTTAACGGATTGCAGGATGGACAGATGGCGATCGCATTTGTCTTAGCACTTCCTAGGTTGATACCTACCGCTTAACTTAAGACAGCCTCGCACGTCGTTTGATTCAGGTATCTCCGTCCTCAACCATCCACGAACTCAGACGATGAAAAATCTGTCTATTGGTTGTGGATAGTCCCTGTCCAGATTGAGAATGATAAGTAGGGGGCAAAAAACAGCTAGCGACGCTAACGTCCTACTGATTCTGAGTACCTTAAATCGCAGCTAGGATAGATTGATGAGACGTTATTTACATCATGGGCTGCTCATGATTGGCATGCTGACATGGACAGTCAATGCCCAGGCCGCTTCTACAACACCGTCTACCTCCGAAGCCTCCTCCATGCCCTCAAGCCTAGAGTATGTGGCTGATATTCCATCGGCATTCCTTGCCCTTGCGGGTGTGATGCTGATTTCGGCCTTGGATTGGGGATACGTGCAAGTCCGAAAGCGGCGCGCCTATCGACGCCTGCATCGCATCGTGATGTTAGAACGCTTATTCCACAGTAAATCTACTCGCCACCTGCACGATTAGCTGCATCGCAGTTGCGAGGACTACTTACAGAGGTTGGGCTGCTTGCTGAGGTCTGAGCCGGACGAATGTAGGATTAGGACAGTGTCCCAAGTCATTATCTTAGACACGACATTACGGGATGGAGAACTGGTACCCGGTGTACAGTTTTCCCTTGACCAAAAGCTTCAGTTTGCGGAGCATCTGGAGCAAGCGGGGGTAGGGGTGATCGAGGTTGGGTATCCAGCGATCGCCCGGAAAGACTTTGATGATGTGCATGGGCTAGCTCAATATATTAAAGGTGCGGTCATTTGTGGTTTGGCCAATACCAAGGCTCAAGAAATCGAGTGTTTAGCAGAAGCCCTCGCACCCGCACAGCAGGGGCGAATGCATGTGTATACCTCGGTGCGTTTTCCCAGGGCGTCAACCCAAGAAGAAACGGTTCTAGAGCAGATTCAAGCGGGAATACGCTTAGCACGCCAGCATTGCGCGGATGTGGAATGGTCGGCCTTTGATGCTACGCGGGCCGATCTTCGGTTTTTATGTCGCGCCATTGAAACGGCGATCGCCAGTGGGGCAACCACAATTAATCTTCCCGATAGTCTTGGAATTGCAAATCCAGAGGGGTTTGCAGAGATGATTACAACAGTTGTAGATCGGGTTGAAACGATTGATCAGGTGACGTTATCGGTTCACTGTCACGACGATCTCGGTTATGCGATCGCCAATTCCATGACGGCTCTATCATTGGGTGCGCGCCAGGTGGAGTGTTCGGTGCGCGGGTTGGGGGCACGGCGGGGTAATGCAGATTTAGGTACATTAGTGCGGGCAATCGCCCAAGCAAACAGTCCCTATCAAACCACTGTAGACTCCACAGCTTTGCTGAACATAGAGTTGTGCTTAGAACAAATGTTATCTGGCTTAGTCGATAACCCAGTTGAGCAATTACCTTTTTTCTTGGCAGGAAAGGGGAATTGACAGAATACTAACAGAGCCTAGCAACTTAATGATTTCAGGACCTTTGACTTTTAAGCGGGTGGGGGGAATCGAACCCCCATCATCAGCTTGGAAGGCTGAGGTTTTACCACTAAACTACACCCGCAATACTGCAAACGTTTCTTGCATTTCTACGAGAATAACACAATAGTTGCTGAGTATGAATGGTGTTTTCCTCAAAACTAGCCAAATAATTTGCCACACCTTTCTCCATCGAATTCCGGATCATGGATTAGATCCCAGAAGGTAGGGATATGGGGGTGCTGCCTAAGTTCGATTTGGGTTCACCTTATTTAAAACCATTGATGATGCGCGTTTTCGTACTTTATCAGCTAGCGGGTTTTCAGTGTTCTAGGCCCCATGCGATTAAAGGCATGACGCTACTAGAACTCTTAGTTGTAATCGCTGTGGTGGGTGTCTTGAGCGCGATCGCCCTGCCTTCATTTTTGAACCTGACCAATCGTGCCAAACATGCAGAAGCCCAGAACTATGTGGGGGTCATCAATCGTGCTCAGCAAACCTACTTCTTCGAGCAGGGGCAGTTTGCGACTCTAGATGCGCTTAACTTGGGCATTCCCTCGAAAACGCGATATTACAACTACATTTCTCAACCTGCGGTAGAGGGCGATCGCCCTGTTGCCCAGACCCTCGCGGAGCCAATGGATGAAATTCGGGGGTATGCGGGCAAAGTATGGATCAATGCCGAATACGACGTTGGAGCCACAACCGTTTCCGTGCTCTGCGAAGGTGAAATTAACGAAGTGCCGGATATTGTCGGGGAAGATTGCCCAGAGCAGGGTTAGTGGTTTGTCCGCTCATCGAGCCAGAGCCGAACCTGGCGATCGAGCTGGCGGAGGTCACGGAGGGCCCCTTGCCGGACGAATTGACCCAGCGCATCCAGAGGGGTAAATTCTGTGCCCGCTTTCCAGTTCACATCTTGAGTCATGGGGGTTAGGTGGGTTCCTGGCAACACGTTGAGCTGAGTTCGATCGGGAAAGCGCTTTGTGATGACCGCCGCAAGGGACTGAGTTTGATCAATCGTGTCGTTGGTGAAGCGAATCAGGAGATTGTGGGGAACTTTGTAATACTCCTGGACGAGTTGGTTGGTTTCCTCCGGTGACGGGGTGAATTCTACGGCAAGGGTAGGAGCCGCCTGAAAGACTTGATCGAGAAATGGAATAGAGCGGCGGGCGGGATAGTTGTTGAATGAAATCAACACATTTCCGGTGCGTTCCTCTTCATAGACGCTGTTAATCAGCAGGTGCAGCTTACAGCCCATGCTGTGTCCGAGACCGTACACTGGGAGATCGGGCCGTCGCAGGACTCTCTGTTGTAAATAGTCCATTGCCCGCTCGTAGGATAGCAGAGCTTGGCGGGCGATCGCCGCATGGTCAAAGGTATTTACAAATGGAGTTGCCACAATGCCGTAGCCTCCTTTCGCCAAGGATTCTAGCAGCACCCGATAGGTAAGGTGGGGAGCCGTGCCGACAAACGCCCCGCCTAGAAAATGCACGATTGCCACGGGGCGCGGGGGAATCAGTACCCAGTTGCTGTAAATCTCCTGCCAGTCCATTGCTAAACGTGAGAATAGGGGTGACCACTGTTGATCTTGACACGATATGGGAGATGCGGGGGGCAGATTCCTAAATGTAGGCGTGATGACCGCTGTGGGAATGATAGGAGTATCGCTGTTTTGGGTTTTGAGTTTTGAGTGGCGTTGTTGCATGAAAGAGGGGTTGCGGGCAGGAGAGGCATGGTAAATTTCAGTTATCACATATAAAACCTGCCATGAAACCTCAATACCGCATCCGCAACTGGTCAGAGTATAACGCTGGATTGAAGGCTAGGGGAAGCCTCACCTTCTGGATCGAAGAATCTGTGCTGGGGCAGTGGGTGGTCGAGGAGTTGAGCGGCAAACCCGGCGCGTCAGTTCTTTATAGTGACCTTGCGATTCAAACAATGGCGACCGTCAAAG
>JACYMB010000209.1 GCA_015272205.1 Synechococcales cyanobacterium T60_A2020_003
CCCGAAGAATTTATCGGTGAAGAGAACCTGCGTTTTGGGATCGTAGGTGCAAAGGCTATCGGGATAGCGAGGTGTCGGTGTCGGAATAAAGTCAAGGACGTGTCCCTGTCCCAGATCTAGGTGTTCATCAGAAGCTCCCTTCATCACTTGAATCCTGACAGTTGTATCCGGCAGGGTATTGCGAAGGGCGATCGCGGCAGGATTGGAACAAACAACAGTAATCTGAGGAGCTTTTTCGAGCAAGGTTTTCAGGGTCGCGATCCGGTTGGGATTGATGTGTCCCAGCACGACATAGTCTAGCGTCCGGAGATCAAACCGCTGCTCCAGTGCCGTCAAGAAAATTTCGGTGAAGGATTCACCCGGAGGATCAAGCAACGCGGACTTGTCTGCCGTGATCAAATACGCATTGGCGGTCGTACCCCGTTCTAGAGCATACTCAATCTCAAACCGGAGCCGACTCCAACTGCGCGATCGCAGCATTAGGGTATCTTGGGCGATGGGGAATACTTGCACATCACGGGGCTTAGCTGAAGCGGTGGTAGACTCATAAGCTGACGTGGATGTGTAGACCATTGGGCTTTCCCTCCGTTTGAATATCGCAGGACAAGTATTGGCATCAACCACAACCGTCCTTACATTGAAAGTATTGCATCGAAACTTAACTCCTGACTACTGACTCTTTGCTTATAGCCGCGATAAGTTGCCCAGCATCGGGGCTTGGATGCTGTCCTATTCTAGACGTCCGGGTTCAAGCCAAACGGGGGCGATCGCCCTAATTAATAGTCATGCAACCGTCCTTTAGGGATAGAAGCACATTTGCGGGAGACCCAACCGTTCATCCCAGCCCATCATGATATTGAGACACTGCACCGCTTGACCCGCCTGACCCTTCATCAAATTATCAATGGCGGACATGACAATGATGCGATCGGTGCGGGGATCAACCTCAAGGCCAATGAAGCACATATTCGTTCCAGCCGCCCATTTCGTTTGGGGAAAGATGCCGCTGGGCAGAATCCGCACCCAGGGAGATTGCCGATAAAAGGCTTGATAAATGGTCAGCAAATCTTCCCGAACCAGACCGGGATCGCGGAGAGTCGCATACACTGTTGCGAGAATGCCGCGCACCATGGGGATCAAGTGAGGCGTAAACTGAACGGTCACTTCATGCCCAGCCAACTCACTACAGGTTTCCTCAATTTCGGGCGTATGGCGATGACGCGCCACGTTGTACGCACCGAGGGAATTATCCGCTTCTGCGAGCAAAATATTGGTTTTCGCCTGCCGACCTGCCCCCGACGTTCCTGACTTCGCATCAATAATGGCCGTTTCTGGCACGATTAAGCCTTGCTTCATCAGTGGCGACAAGGCGATCAGGCTGGCGGTGACATAGCATCCTGGACAGCCGACGAGATTCGCTTCAGCAATGCGATCGCGATAGAGTTCGGGCAACCCATACACGGCGGTTTCAGCGATCGCCCGATCCGCTGTTCGTTCTTTGCCGTACCAGGTTTCGTAGGTCTGAAGATTGCGGAACCGATAGTCTGCGGAGAGATCCAACACTTTGCAGCCTTTGTTCAACAGTACCGGAGCCATCTCACAGGCCAAACCGTTGGGCAGCGAGAGAAACACCACATCACAGCGATCGCCCATCACGTCTAAATTAATCGGCTCAATGATGAGGTCTGTACGGTGTCCCATGTGGGGGTATAAATCCGCGAAGGACTTGCCCGCGCTGCTATCCCCGCCCAGGTAGGTTACCTCTACATTGGGGTGATCGAGAAGCAGGCGCATCAGTTGAATTCCGCCGTACCCGGATGCGCCAACAATACCGACTGAAACTCGTCCTGAATCACCCATAAAACCTAACTTTCCTCGTAAATGTTAAGCTGTGGATTGGGAGTTAGTCCAGGCATGCAATTCCCAGGGCAATACTGCCTGTCCTCAATCCCACAAATTTTAAGATTTCGCTGTTGGGTGAATTGTAATATCAAACTCCAAATTTGGGGGGGACCCCCACTACATCTTGAAAGATTTTAGTTTCAGTAGCTCAACGATCGAGGCGCTAGAGTTTTAAGGATTAGTATTACACTGGCTACAGCATTGGCTGAAAGAAGCGGAGAATTCTGCTCCTCAACTCCCCATTACCCAAGGACTGTAAACAGCAACGGACACATTTCGATGACTCAACCGGATCGCGATCGCTACCTGAGCCTGATTAATTCCATTGTGCAGATGACCCTTAAGGGTAAAATCCGCTCGAAGGATCAAGTCTTTCAGATGCTTCAAGAGGGTGTGGATGTTAGCGAGACCGAGATGTTTGAAGCCTGTATGGGCGATCGCCTCACCCAGTTTCAGACCGCATCGAAAACCTCGGATGAATTACAGCAGGCCAAGGCA
Organism: Synechococcales cyanobacterium T60_A2020_003; assembly: GCA_015272205.1. Taxonomy (NCBI): domain Bacteria; kingdom Bacillati; phylum Cyanobacteriota; class Cyanophyceae; order Synechococcales; species Synechococcales cyanobacterium T60_A2020_003. The sequence continues at coordinate 2,401 of JACYMB010000209.1, forward strand.
ACCCGCAGTTTGCGGGCCTTACAAACCATTCAAAGCGAGTGGGAACGGTGGAAACAGGACAATCAAGCCTCGAATGTATTAGCCGATGCCCTGCAAAAGATTTTGAGTACGCCTAATGGCGATCGCCTCAGCGTGATTCTGCAATGGCTCGACCCCAATCGTGATCCGACCTTGACCCTGGCCCAGTGGCAAGAACTGGCAAAAAAAATGCAGCAGTTTGGCAAGCTATCCGGCGGAGAAAGTTCCCTCCAGCTCGATCAGGCAATTCTGAACGGCATTGGCGAATGGCAACGGATTGAGCCGGATCTGATGAGCTGGGTCTATGATCAGCCCGGTCGTGCGTTGGGATTTGAAGGCGTCGGTCAACGGGGGCCGTGGCGACTCTGGGGCACAAAGGCTCAGCGTCCAGTTGTGCGATCGCTGTTTCAGCACCTGTCCCTGGAGCGATCGCCCCTCGATTGGCTCAGCAACAGTGAACATGCGCCATCGACCTTGGATGCGGGCGATATTTTGGAACTGGCGATCGTGCTGCGTTGTATTCAACAGGGCTTAGTCGCCTGGTTTGAAAAGCGGGTGTATGACGCCCGTCTGGGCGGCACCTTGGCGATGTCGTCTTTTCTGACCTTTGCGGTGCTGTGGTCACAGTTAGCGATCGCCGTTCTTCAAGGGCGTGCCGTTACAGGGAGTGCAACGGTGCTATCCGATGCCTGTTTCCAAATCACGCTGCAAATCCTGCGGAGTTTTGCCCAACGCAGCTACTTCCCCCTCTATGGAGGCGTGTTTGCGTCGTTTTCAGGACAATATCTCCGCGATGCCCTGGATTATCTGGACGAACCGCTTAAGCGAGCGGAAGGAACCCAAGAAAAAGCTCGAATCCTCACCCTCCTCGGCTACTCTGCCCGTGCCATGGGCAACCTCGACCGAGCCACAGCCTTGCATCACCAAGCCCTTGATATTGCCCAAACCGCAGGCGATCGCCCTTGCCAAATCGCAAATCTCAACCACCTCGCCCGGATTGCTACCCTCCAGCAGCGGTATGCCGAGGCCATCGATTTCAGTCAGCGGGCGGTGATCGTCAGTCGGGAAGCGGGCGATCGCCTCGGCGAAGCCAATGCACTGGCGACTCTGGGCTATAGCGAAGTGTTCCAGGCCCAGCAGCTAGAGCGTATGGAGGCCGAAATCTATGAATCCGCCATTGATCGCTTACTACAGGGATTGCAGCTTGCCGAAAAACTGGGCGATCGCCAAAGTCAGGCGCTTTGCCTCAGCAGTGCGGGCTTGGCCTACATTGCCTTGGGGCAATCGGAAACAGCGCTACAATTTCTCGAACAGGCGATCGCCGCTGCCCAAGCCACGGGCGACACCTACCTCCATGCGATTAGCTTCAGCTACCTGGCCGAAGCGCAACTGAGTTTAGACAATCTGGATGCCGCGATGGTCGCGGGTGGCCTAGGGATGTACCTCCTAGAACAAATCGGATCATCGCTCTGGCGACAGCCTGCAAACTTACTGCGGGTCATTCGAGGACGGCAGGGCGAAGACTCGTTTCAGACGCTCCTCGAAACGCAACGCCCTAAATTTGTCGCGGCGATCGGCGTCGATGGATTCGATCACCTCATCACATTGCTGACCGATTCCGTATAAACCGCGCAATCGACGTATCAAAGGGGCGATCGCCGTTCCCAGGTATCCAGGGTTGCACAGTTGGAGCGTACCCTCTACACTAATGTTTAGGAGAGTAACGAAACCTATACACAGGTAAGAGCTTCTAAAGCAAGTCAACGTTCGGGTTCGATGCTGCTTAAGCCTAATGCCTACCTCAACAGTAGTTACTTTCGCAAATGTTAAACAACTTACAGTTTGGAAGCAGGCTCGCCCCTAGTGGGCTGTCTAGTTGTAGGTGTACTTGGGCAGCCTAGTTGGAACAGAGTAAGCGATCTGCGCTTAGCGACGCTCTAAGACAGGTCTTCTGAGCCGCTTTGTACTTGTGCTGTCGGTTGACGCATCTGCATACTTCACTGGGTTTACGCCGATTCTCAGTGGCTTTTCTGTACACATTTGAATATAAGGGAGGTGGAATCATGGCTAACGCAGTAACCAAGACCAATCTCGTGACTGTTGAGATCGCAGAGGGAGTCTTTGCACGTACTTCTATTGCCCCTGAAAACCATTCTGCGCTTAGGGCAGGGTTTGGCGGATACACGGCCAATCCTCGCTGGAATGCAACTAAGTTTCTGGCCTGGAAAACAGGTCGCCAGTGGCGTGCTGCCGTTGCGAATCATGAAATGATGGTGCGGTCTTCCGATTCCATGCTGGTTCCGGTTGTGCCCTCAGATGCTGCTGTTGAAGAGGAGCCTAGCAGTCGTCCAAAACTTCGTGTCGCGTTTGCTTAACTTTCTATGTCAGATTCTGATTCTATTGGTGACTCTAGAAGCGGGACTTGTTCTACCACAGGTCCCGCTTCTGCTTTAAATGGTTTTTTAGATAGGGTACTGGCTCATCCGGGTGGACTAACTTACGCTAATGCCACCGAGGAAGACTCCTCAAGTACATGACAGCCCTCCAGTCCAACCTGGGGATTCTGACAATAGGCCTCATCGGGTACGTACACGGTAACAGTGCGATCGCTCTTCACACGATACAAATACTGCACATCAGGCCGAAACTTCAGCCCAACCCGGAGATTGGAAAAGTCATCTTCGCACAGTTCAAACCCAAATCTCACGACAATTTGAGCCAGTAAACACTCAGGTGTATCAGACGTTTCTCCAGAAGTGTCTCGCTCTTGCCAGAATTTATCTAAGAAGCGCGTTAGAGTAGGCAGTACTTTAGCGGGTGAACCGTGGCGACTGGTGTATAAGATGGCCGGATTACCATCAACCACAATATGACAGGGAACCATATCCATTGACAAACTCCTAACGTATACAAATGGTCTGCCATCTATTAAACGGAGTCTCTTGGATAAAAGGGTTGGGTTGGGCGATCGCCCATACGATCCAAACCTTCATCAGGAACCGTCTCCGTCGTAGCCATTATCCTTCTAAAGAGGGATTGTGGGGAACCGTGATACCGGGGATTTAGCTGATGCTTTGGAGAACAATACCTACCTGTATACTAGCGTCTATACCTGTCTTTGTTAGATTTGAAAGCACAAGTCTAACACTGTTAACGTCGCTTCTTTCATGTTGGGGGCAACCGTATAGAACCGCTGTAAAGGTATAGAACCGCTGTAAAGATGGAGGAGGAACCGTCGGAGTGAATGCGTCTGAACGAGCAACGACTGCTGAAGTCGCAGGTAAAATTGCGGCAACTGTGAACGCCTTCAAGGCTCATTTTCCAGATGTGCGGGTTGATCTGAAACCGTGGGCAAGCAATCGCGACACGCGAGATCTGGTCGATCCGGATTCCATTGATGTGGGCTTTCATTTTCCGGGTCGCAGTCGCCTCTGTCAATGTCGCAGCATCTTAGCGCAAATTCGTTTTTATTCCGACCCTGTGACGAAAACCTATCGGGTGATTGGCCTAGAGCTAGCCGGGTTCGACCACAAAGGCAAACAGTGGCAATTGTCCACGATCAACAATTGGGACATTATCGGAGAGGTAACCCCTGTTCCAGACGTAACGCACAAACTCAAGCTCTTTTGTCAGCAAGTATTTGAGCTTTTCAATGGCAGCACGGAACAGGCAATGTAGACTAGCGTTGGGGTTAAGGGATAAGAGCCTCCTGATTCCGATGAGTCGCGCTTCATGAGCGTGATCGATTTTTTTGAACGCTAGTTTCGTGTTGTTTTGATGCCTAAAGCTTCTAAGAGTTGGCGATCGCTGTCCATTTCTGGATTGGCCGTGGTCAAAAGCGTCTCTCCATAAAAAATAGAGTTTGCACCTGCCATAAAGCAAAGGGCTTGAGCTTCACGGCTCAGGCTTGTCCGTCCGGCACTCAGACGAATTCGCGCCGTAGGCATCAGAATTCGCGCTGTGGCACACATCCGCACCAAGTCAAACGGATCGATGGGGGTTTGTTCCTCTAGCGGTGTCCCTTCGACAGCGACAAGGGCATTGATCGGCACACTTTCGGGATGGGGATCCATGTTAGCTAGAATTTCCAGCAATCGGGCGCGATCGCGCGTCGTTTCGCCCATGCCGATAATGCCACCGCAACAGACTGTAATTCCCGCTTGACGCACATGCTCTAAGGTTTGCAGGCGATCGCCATAGGTGCGGGTGGTAATAATGTGGTCGTAGTATTCAGGACTGGTATCAAGATTGTGGTTGTAGGCGGTGAGTCCGGCAGCGGCAAGGCGCTGGGCTTGGGATTCGTTCAACATTCCTGCCGTGACGCAGGCTTCCAATCCCAACTCGCGCACCCCTTCCACCATGCTTAGCATCGCATCAAAAGCCGCTCCGTCCCGAATTTCGCGCCACGCCCACCCCATACAGAACCGATTTGCACCCAGCTCTTTGGCTCGCTGTGCTTGAGCAAGAACCTCATCCACATTGGCGATCGCAGGTTTTTCAACATGGGTTTCGTAGTGGGCGGACTGCGGACAGTAGGCGCAATTTTCGGCACATCCCCCCGTCTTCACGCTCATCAGCGTTGCCAACTGCACGTCTCCTTCTGGATTGTGCTGTCGGTGGACGGTCTGCGCCTGGTAGACCAGATCCAACAGCGGTTGATTCAGGAGTTCGAGAATATCGGCGGTTGTCCAGTTGTGACGCAGAGTAAGCACAGTTCCAGCTCAAACATAAGGGTGCAACTTCACATGATATCCTTCAATTCCTGCAAAATGTGCTGGATGCCCTGATAAACCTGTTCTAGTTCGTCGTCGGTGATGCAGTAGGGGGGCAGGATGTATAGGATGTTTCCGATGGGACGAAGCAGTAATCCGTGGGCGATCGCCCGTTCTCGGATAACAGGGCTAATGCGGTTCAGGTATCCCGGTTGCTCAGAGGTGACGAGATCGAAAGCGGCAATGGTACCAGTAACGCGCAGTTTTTCAACACTGGGATGTTCCTGAAGTTCTTCTAAATAGCGAATGTGCTTAGCTTCCATGCCCCGAAACAACGGTTCATGCTGGTGCATCAGCTCCAGTCCGGCGATCGCCGCTGCACAGCCCAGGGGGTTCGCAGTGTAGCTATGACCGTGGTAGAAGGTGTGGAGGGGATTATCGCTGTAAAACGCGTCGTAAATGGCTTCTGTACAAACCGTCACCGCTAGGGGCAAGAATCCTCCAGTAAGTCCTTTGGAGAGGCAAATAATATCGGGAGACACCGCTGCCCGACGGCACGCAAACCAGTCTCCTGTCCGCCCAAACCCGGTCATCACTTCATCAAAGATCAGCAGCGTCCCCGATTGTCGCACGACCGTCTCAACCTGCTGCAAAAACGATGGACGACACATGCGCATCCCGCCTGCCCCTTGCACCAGGGGTTCAATGATCACTGCTGCAACGGGATTGTCCGCGAGTTGTTTTTCAAGAACGGCAATGGCTTGGGCTTCTTTTTCGTCTATCTGTTCATCGCCCCAGAAGGTGTCGGGAAAGGGGACATGATGCACCTCAAATAAAAGCTCGGAAAAGACATCGGAAAAGAGCGATCGCGCCCCAACGGACATAGCGCCGACGGTATCCCCGTGATAGGCTCCCTCGAATGCAATAAACGTCCTGCGCTCCTCCGCTTGATTCCGCCAAAACTGGTACGCCATTTTGAGCGCGACTTCGACAGCCGTTGAGCCATTGTCGGAGAAGAACACCCGCTGTAGAGAGGAGGGAAGTTGCTGAACGAGGCGATTTGCGAGTTCTTCGGCTGGATCATGGGTAAATCCGGCAAAGATAACGTGTTCAAGCTGTTTGGCCTGGTCATAAATCGCCTGGGCGATCGCTGGATGGGCGTGACCATGCACATTCACCCACCAACTCGAAATGCAGTCAATAATTCGCTGTCCCTGATCTAGCTCTAACCAGACGCCGTGAGCCGATTTTACCTTCAGCGGCAGCGGAGCCGTTTTAGCTTGGGTAAAGGGATACCAGATATGTTGCATAGCCTAGAAACGTAGAACCGAACTTAGAGCAAAAATCGTGTTGGCGCAAACACTGTAGCGTGAGACCGCCTGCGTAAAGCAGTCCTCGCTAAATCTAACATGCCCTTTATGTATCCGTTCTTTGACGACAAGTTCTATGTTTGGAATGTTTTAAGATTTGCTAATATTTAGCTCTCCATGCTTGAAATTCCTTGGAATTCCAACGCATCCTCAGATAAATTATAGGAAATTCACTAAATCTAGCGAGTTTAGTGAACCGAGAAATCGGGAGCGTGTTGAGTTTAAATCTCTGCAAAAATGCTAGTCAGGCTGAATAGTAAGTCTCCATTGGGACTAGCTGTAAATGGTCAAGCTAAGCGGTTTAATCTGGACAGGCTAACCCATTTAAATTCAGAATATTTGGGTTTGCACGGTAGATGATGGGAGAGGTAGAGCTTCCACTGTGTTGATTTCAAGGTTTATCGAGGTGCGGAATTTATGAAGCCAGACCTTCAACGAATTGAGGCCGCCCTTAATCAACTAGAGCGACAAAGTGCAGCGATAAATGCCAGGGTGTCCAGTGAGCAATTGCTGAAAGAGGATGCAGCGATCGCCCATTATCCTGCACCACCCGTTTCCTTCTCTGTGCGATCGCTCGATGCGTCTGCTCATAATCCTCCCAGTCACGATTTTAATTGGGCAGCAAATGATGAAATGGCTGCTCCTGTAGACGCACCCCTATCAGCGGACTCACAGCCAAAACATTCTCTACAACCTTTATTTCCATCATTGCAAGTAAATCAATCTCCCGCGCTACCCAAGCTGGAAATGTCTGAGTTTGCACCAGTTTCCACCGATCCGGCTTTGGTGCTTCACATCACTCGAAAATTGGAAACGCTGGTTGGCACTTGGTACGAAGAACTCCAGCATCTTCTTCGGCGGATTCGTGCAGTAGAAGCGGAAGGCCCTGCGGTTAACGGGTGGCTTGAATCAAAGCCGTTGGATATGAGTGGTCCTAGTGCGGCTACGTTACGCCATGCCGACGTAGACGACCTGATGGTATACGTGGATCAGCTTTGTAATCAAGCTGAGAATTCTTCTCTGCCTCAGTATTCCTACGTTTTATGTGGATACAATTCCAATGGGCAGGTTTGGTCTCGGCCTTGTTCTGTTGATGAACTGTCCGAGGTAAGTCTGGCGATCGCCCGCTATCAAATCTTGGCTCAGCTCAAAGATCGGCAAGAATGCCTTGAAAAGAAGCTTGGGGCGATCGCCGCTCAGTTAACTCACCTTTATCAAACCTACGTCGGTTAATCTGAGAACCTTACGAAGTGGCAAGCTGCGGTGTAGATTCGGTTTGGCTTTGGGCAGAGCCTTGCGTTCCTAACTGAATCAGTTCAACCTTGTAACCGTTGGGGTCTTCGACAAAGGCGATGACCGTCGAACCATGCTTCATGGGCCCAGGCTCCCGCGTGACTTTACCTCCCCGCTGCCGAATAGCCTCACAGGTTCCGTAAATATCATCAACCCCAATGGCGATATGACCATATCCATTGCCCAGGTCATAGTGATCCGTATCCCAGTTGTAGGTCAACTCTAAAACGGTATGGTCGGACTCGTCGCCGTAACCAACAAAGGCGAGCGTAAATTTGCCACCGGGATATTCTTTTTGGCGGAGAAGTTTCATGCCCAACACATCACAGTAAAACTTCAACGATTCGTCTAAATTGCCGACCCGTAACATGGTGTGTAATAAGCGCATACATCACTCCAGTTGATTGATCCTCTCTATTGTGCGTGAATTCTATCGGTCTCCACGCCACTCCGTAGAGAGAAAGTTAGACCTTAATCCGTAAGATGCTTAGGGGCAATGTCGTTAAAGCACTCTTCAAATAGCAGAACCAAAAAAAGCGCACAAATTGTGCGCCTCTTTCAAGATAGGTAATCAATTAATGAACCTAGCTCACCCGCTATGCACGCGATCGACTTGCGAACGTGAGCAATAGATAAATGGTTAAAAGATAGCAGGTAGCCAGCGCAGGAATGATGACAGGCAAGGAGTGGTAGGTCATGGTGAGAGCCTCAGCAGCAGATGGAAATAAAGTGAATACTAGGAATTCGCTTAGAACAGAATCACTCCATCGCTCATGAGTAAGTCCTATCAGAGTTGAAGGGTTTGGCTGTGAACAGGGAAGCATGAAAAAAACGTGCCGCACCAGCACAAGCTAATGCCACACTCTTTCTACTTAGCTACTGTAAAACTCGCGACATTGCAGCCATTAACTGCAAATACGCTAGCCTTACTCCGCTTCCTTGACGACCCAAACAAACCCAACTCTTACTTGAAGCGATCGCCCTAGAGAATCAACGCTTGCAAGCTGCTCTATAAAGATACAGACTTAGCGCGAATCCCTAGCTCCCAGCTATCGCTACAAACGTTAGCGACTCAACAACGCTAGAGCTATAAGTTTTTGAAATCCTTACTTATACAGTAACACGGCTTTATCGAGTTCATCCCTAATTTTCTGATAGAGATTAACAAAAATATAAAATTACTGAAAAAGCTTCCCTTCAACGCTTTGGTCGATTAATGTCCGAAGTGAAATCGACAAATCGTGTTTTCAATATTAAAAATGTGCTTGTAAAAAATAGGTTCTCAAGCTCAACGGTAAACCGTCGATTGCATGAGAGCTGGAAAATCCTCAATATATTGCTGTATAAGCGTTTGGTGGATTGAGCGATCGCCGAAAACAATAAGAACAGCTAATTGAACGTACCAATAAACGAAAATAGGCGATTTTGCTTGATGGTTATAGCTATTGCTAGCTAGCTTAGGACATGGACATTTTGGTGGGGCGGCGAAGCCGCCCCACCAAAAT
>JACYMB010000210.1 GCA_015272205.1 Synechococcales cyanobacterium T60_A2020_003
CCCGAACCAGAGGCCGAGCAGCCCAATGCGGCAGAGGTTAGTCCGACGCCATCGCCAGACGCATCTGCCCCCCCCGAAGCGTCGCCTACTGCTACTGATACTGGTGCAAGCGAGTCTTCAGCGATTCCCAATGAAGCGCAAGTGGATGCTCTCCTGAACACGGCTCCAGAACTCCGCGATCCAGCGGTGCTAACTACGCTGGCGGCCAATTTGGACGACACGTTGACCGAGTCCTGGGGGCAAGAGTATTCCTTCACAGAACCGTTGGTGTATCGGGTGGGGGTTGCCGAGAATGGCGATATTCTGGGCTTTAAAAACGTGAACGATGATGCGTTGACCTACCTCAAGCAAACGCCCCTCCTCGATTTACTCTACGTTCCTGTGGATTCCAAAATACCCACAGATGAACCGATCGGGCAATTTGAGGTGGTGTTTAATCCCGATGGTGAGGTGAATGTGGAACCGTGGAATCCAGAGGTGGCGATCGCCTCTCCATCCGCAGACGAATCTCCCAAGGTGGGCCCAGAAATCAAAGATCCGGACGAATTAGAGCGACTGAATGGCAACCTGTATGCCGAGATTTTAGGGGTCTTACCCGATGAGCCAGGCTTGGGGAACGACTGGGATACGGACTTGGTCTATAAAGTGCATTACACCCCCGATGGCGATGTAGTGGCTATTGAGCCGTCTGATGCCGAGGCAGAACGCTATGTGGACTATCTAGGACTATCTGACCTGATCAACACCGATCCAGCGCTGGCTGAGCGGGATCAAGGCGAGTTTATGGTTGTGGTGACCGACGACGGTATTCTGCAAGTTAGCCCTTGGGATGGGTTTTAGACGATCGGGAGATCCCAGTCTGCACGTTCGCTTTGGATACCTACGCTATATACAGCGTATCCTTGATGGGGATGCTATGGCTAACATAGTCCTTGATTTCTTTAATATCCTGAAAGAAAGTAGCTTTTTTTAAAGCTGCGGAGTAGGATGGCATCTATTGTTAGGGTGGTAAGGCCAATAGGGCTAGTGCCTACTCTGATATTGCTTGTCCAGAGCGTTGACGCTTCAGGATGAGCAAACGGGACTTATCGCTAGTGAGCAATCCGGTATGACGCGCGATCGCCAACAACCTCTCTCCCAACAATCTCGCCGCGCCGAACGGCGTCCATCGCGTCCTGCGCCCATTCCTCAGTTCTCACCCACCCCCAATCAACCCCTGAAACGACAGACCCCTGCTCAACAACCGGAGGCACAGCAGCCAACCCTGCCAACGGTTTCGCCATCGGCAAATTCACGCCCTGTTCCACGTCCACGCCCCCCTGCGCCGACATCCATCCCTACTACGGTCTTCTCAACACCCCAGTGTTCAACTGCAACCCAGACTCCAGTTCCGGTTCAGCGTCAACAAGAGCCTCAGAAAGATAGTGTTCCGAATATGGGCGATCGCGCCCGTGCAATCTACCAGTCGCGCTGGTTGGGCTGGTCGAGAAGTTGGGCATTTTGGTGGACGTTTGCGGCTCTTACTACGACTGGGATTGGTCTATTCTCAGCGGCGGTGCTTCTCAAACTTCCCGCCTTACCCAACTGTCCCGCGATTTTTTGGCCGACGGCGTCTGCTTCTCTGCGAATGTATTGTGCGGAGCTAGCGGCGAATAAACAAACGGTGGATGACTTGCTAGAAGCCATTGATCTGGTAAATCGTCTGCCGGAGGATCATCCCCTTCGTCCGGAAATTAATCGGCTGATTGAGGCATGGGCGGTTGATATTCTGAACTTAGCGGATGAACAGTTCAATGACGGCGAACTGGAAACGGCGATCGCCACTGCTAAGGAAATTCCGCCTAATACCTCCGCCCATGCCGACGTGGAGGATCAGATTGCGGAGTGGACGGACATCTGGTCTAAGGCCGAACAAATTTATGCTGAATCAGAAACCGCTCTCCGCAAAGAAGATTTTCGGGGAGCCTTCTCACTGGCGAGTCGGCTTCTCCAAATGCCGAATACCTATTGGCAAACGGAGAAATATAACCAGCTCAATAATCTGATCACGATTACCCGCCGGGACGCTGCCAAGTTAGCCCAAGCCCGTGATCTCCAAGGAGGGGGCATCGAGGATATTCTCAAGGCGATCCAGTTGGCGCGGGAGGTTAAGAGAGGTAGCTACGTCTATGGCGAAGCCCAAACCCTGATCATTGAGCTAGGGCGGGAAATGTTGAAACGGGCGGAAATAGCCCTCGACAACCAGGATTACAACGGGGCGATCGCCATTCTCAACAAGATTCCCAGCAATATTTCCCTAGGGGCTGAGTCGGACGATTTTCTGGTGTTAGCCCAGGCTCGAAGCAAGGCATGGCGAGGAACGGCAACGGCGCTTGAAGAAGCGATCCTCTATGCTCAGCGGGTGCGGCGGGGACGCCCCCTGTACGAAAAAGCCCAAGGCTTGATCCGGCAGTGGCAGCTTGAAATTCAAGACCTGTCGCTTCTTAGTAATGCAAAGCAAATTGCCCAACCGTCGAGTGTTAGTAGATTACAAGCGGCGATCGCTGAGGCGCAGCGCGTTCCGGCGGGGAATCCCCGGTGGGAGGAGGCGCAAAATCTGATTGCAGACTGGACGGCGATGATCGAAACCATTGAGGATCGTCCCTATTTGGATCGGGCCCGCCAAATTGCGATGGCCGGGGACGTCAATTCCTTACAGGCCGCCATCAATGAAGCCAGCCGCATTCAGTCCGGTCGGGCATTGTCGGGCGAGGCACAGCAGCTTATTGGGGAATGGCGCGATCGCCTTCAGCGCATTCAAGACCAGCCCGTTCTGGATCAGGCGCGTCAGCTTGCCCAGCAGGGTGATTTGTCAGGGGCGATCGCTATTGCCAGCCGCATTCAGGCTGGACGGAGCCTCTATGCCGACGCCCAAGCCGATATTGCCGATTGGCAAGCCGACATCGATGGGCAGCGCTATATGCAAGACGCCTATCGCATTGCAGTGAGCAACACGGTAGGGGCGTTAGTCTCCGCGATTGAGACTGCCGATCGGGTGCCGTCCAATAGCGCGTCCCGTGCCGAAGCCAGCCGCATGATTGAGTTTTGGAGTCGCGGCATTCTAGCGATCGCCCAACAGCAAGCAACTGCCGATCTACGGCAGGCGATCGCCACGGCAGAGCAAATTCCTGCGTCCACAGGCACCTACGCCGATGCCCAGCAGTATATTCAACAGTGGCAAGAGCGACTCCAACCTATCACCCTTGAAACCGTTCCCCTAGAATCGTATCCTTCGGATTCAGCTAATTCCAGCACCACACCGTAATCCCAATTTCAAAAAGTCTAGCCATAGATGAAACGCTGAAATCCCTGATATGGGAACGCATTTATACCTCAAAACTGAGAACTTATAGCTGTTGCCAGCTAGCTTAGGACATGGACATTTTGGTGGGGCGGCTTCGC
>JACYMB010000211.1 GCA_015272205.1 Synechococcales cyanobacterium T60_A2020_003
CAGAGGATCACGCTCTGTAAACGCAGGGGCAATTTCAGGATTACCAGGCGTCCCAAAATAATCGCCCATCACTTGGCTGGGGTACAGCGTATAGCCCCGGTTCCAAACTACCGGGAATAGGGTATTGATCCCGATATCTGCTAGCCGCTGAACGGATTCTCGAATTGTGTGAGAAGAATCCAGGATGCGACTATCAACGTTGGTGATCCAAACGCCACGGATGGAGGTCATAGAAATCGGATTAGAGGGGGCGATCGCTCCAGATTTATCTAGACTTACACGAGTGGGCGACATTGTGCAGAGTTCACCCACACAAAATCGCCCCACAGCATCAGGACACCCTGCATCAGGGAAGGCCTCACGTTAGCACGGCAGTCACCTAGTCCGCTACGCCGACCAATGACTTTTCAGGACAGTAGCCCCGCTGCTCCAGATGCCGTTCCCAACTCCAGTGATTGATGAGAAAGTCGCGGGTGCTGGTATAGCCTTGGAGGTACAGGAAGTCTTTTTCCTCGGTGGTGAGGTTGAACTGGGTGGCGGTAATCCCCGTCGTCTCGATCGTAATCACACGTCCTAGATCGTTGGTGCGCTGCTCGTACAGATCGCGAGCCACCATCATGGTCTCTAATAGTCCAAACAGCAGGTCTAACGGATCGTTAATCGTCCGGGGCGATCGCTCTCCGTCCGTCAACTGAAGCCCAAAAGTGGGGCAGTGGGGCATTCGGTGTTTGGGCGCATCGTAGATCCACAGCGGGAAGTTGCTGAGAATACCGCCATCTACAATCACACTGTCGCCCACTTGTCCCGGCTCAAAAAAGAAGGGAATGCTCATGGATAGGCGCACCGCTTCGGCAACGCTGAAGTCCATCGGATTCAGATCAAATAATTCTAGATCGTTCGGAAGGAGCAACATTTCGTTGCGGCTAATATCGGAAGCAATGATCTTGAGGGCACGCTCGTGATACCACTCGGTTGCCCCTGCTGGAATCAGCGCCCCAAAGTTCGGCAGGCGATCGCCCAAGGTTCGTGCCAGCCAATGCACAAAGGGTTGCCCTGAATATTGCCCCATGCCGTTCTGACCCATCACGTGAGCCAGCAGCAGATTCCCGATCATCCGTTGGGGTTGGTTGAGGTCGTTCGCTGGGCAGCCGTTGAGAATCAGAGCACTCGTTTTCTTACACAGCAGATCGTTAACATAATCCAGTTCGCCAACAATACGTTCGAGTTCGTCGATGGAAAACTCAGCCGCAACAAGGGCAGCAGTAATCGCCCCGGCAGAGGTACCTGCTACTTTGCGAACGCGAATGCCAACCTCGTCAAAACAGCGTAATGCTCCTAGAAATGCGGTTCCCTTAACGCCACCCCCTTCAAAAACAGCATCCACGTAGTAATTACCATCGGGAGCTAGGGGTAATTTAGATCGGACAAATGCTTTTTCGACTTCGGTCAAACACAAATTTTCGCGGCGGCGTACAGCCGCAGGATTCCAAATAGTCATAGGTTTGATTAGACGCACCATTGATGGATGGGGTCTAGTATTCCCACTTCTGAGCGGACGATCGCACCTTCGACCGTACCTTTACCGATACTTTAATCTCTACCAAGTTTGAGTTCCGGGTTTTAAGTTCCGAGTTCTGAGTTTTAAGTTTTGAGCTCCCCCCCTCTTCACCCCATCACCCCATCACCTCCCAAAAGGGACTTGACGAAACCCACAACTGTCCGTTAGCGTCGTATAAAGCTATTCAAGAACTCTCCGCCAGAGATATGTTACGTCAATCTTTCTACTTTTATTGGTTTAACCCGGTTCACCTAGGGTGAGTCCTGCTTGCCATGGAACTCTAGGTGAACCGCAGTGTAAGAGCTGCGGTTTTTTAATGTTTTAGGAACACCTCGCGCATTACTACCATGCAACCCAACGTTATCCGCACCGCTTTTTTGGGATTTTATTGGTTTTGGCCCCGACACCGCTCCGGGTAACGTTGCCATGCTGTCATGCACATCACCGCCCGGAATCTAAAGGTTTCGGGCGTTTTTATTTTACTGCCCACCTTCAACCGTTGAGGATTCAACCCATGTCTGACCTGATGAAGAATGCCAAACTTGCTGCAAAAACTCACCCCGATCATCGCACTGTCATCGCCCTATCCCCTACGGTGACCGTTGGCGGGTCGGAACTATTAATTGTAGGTGGCCCCTGTGCCGTTGAGAATGCAGACCAAATGGAGGCGGTTGCGAGTCGATTGGCGATCGCCCCGGTGCAAGCGCTGCGTGGCGGCGTATACAAACCCCGCACCTCACCGTACTCCTTCCAGGGATTGGGCGAAACGGGATTGCAAATCCTTGCCCAGGTGCGCGATCGCTACGGGATGCCCGTGATTACGGAAGTAATGGCGATTTCCCAAATTGAGGCGATCGCCCGGTATGCCGATGTTCTCCAAGTGGGTAGCCGCAACATGCAGAACTTCGACCTATTGAAAGCCTTGGGACAGGTGCAAAAGCCCGTCGTGCTGAAACGAGGACTTGCGGCAACCCTGGAAGAATTCATCATGGCCGCCGAATATATCCTCAGTCACGGTAACCCCAACGTAATTCTCTGTGAACGAGGCATTCGCAGCTTCGACACCTACACTCGCAACGTGCTGGATCTCGGAGCGGTGGTTGCCCTCAAACAGTTGACCCATTTGCCCGTGATCGTGGATCCCAGCCATGCCGCAGGTAAACGGGAACTGATTGCTAACTTGGCAAAAGCCGCGATCGCCGCAGGGGCAGACGGGGTTATGATCGAGTGTCACCCGCACCCCGAACAGTCCGTATCCGATGCGCGGCAAGCGCTTTCGTTAGACGAGATGGCCTCTTTAGCAGAAACCTTGGAGGCGATCGCCATTGCTGTTGGACGCACTATTCCTGCTGGAGTTGGATCGATGCCCCCTCTCTCTTTGGTTTAGAGGCAATAACGCAGAAACCCGCAATGTCCAGAACCGATGGTGCACAGAAAGTGGGTTCACCATCGGTTAAGCCTCTAAGTCCTGTACACTAAGGGGTTGCAACGCGACCCCAAGTACCCAGCCCTATGGACAACGATATTCAACAGTTTGGCCCTGGTTTTCTGCCCACATTTCTGTACTACTTCACAGGCATGTTGGTGATTACGACCCTCATTTCTGCTCAGGTGCTCCATGTGAGCATCAGTACAGGGACGCCAATTCAGTTGGGAGTCATCGTTGGCTTAGCAGGGGGATTACTAGGTGCCGCCCGCAATCGCACGAAGGTTGTGACGTTACCGATTAAAAAACGCGATGGATTTGCAGAACAGTTGGAGGACACATTAACCGACTTGGGGTATCGCAAAATAGATACTCCCGCCCTTCCCGTGGACGATACGGTGACCGTGTACGAACCCTCCTCCGCGACAAAATGGTTTCTGGCTGGACGAGTTTACGTTCAGTTCAGCAAGAAACAGGTGACGATCGCCAGCCGTGCCTCTGTGATTAAGCGCATCCAGGCCGTCTTAGGCTGAGAACCGCAAGGGCAAATTCTCGGTTTAATATTTCAGAGAAAGCCACCGATCAAGGAGCTTTGGGCACTAAGTCCAACGTCCACTCCCCGGTACTATCATTCCAGGACGGAAACGGAGTTTGGCCGACGACGTACGGCCCCCAATAGCGCTGAGAACCGTCTAGCGAAAAGCCCATCAGGACATCATTCGGCTGAAGCTGTAACTCACCATCAGGCAGAGATAGCAGCAGTCCTTTGCCTGCACCTTCGCCTGGTGCGAAATCCCAATGAACGGCTTCACGGTAGCGATCGGTATCGGAATCACTATCCGGCTTTTGAGCCAGAAGTACCACCCGAACCACATGGGGCGTGGAATTACTAACGCGCAATCGGCCTGATTGATCAGCGATCGCTGGCAGTGCCGGAGCCGGAAGGACTGGAGTTGCGACTGGCTCAGTCTCTACAAGGGACTCCGTCCACGGCACTGTGGCAATTGCCGATAGTCCCGATGCGGCCAAGGGGCGATCGGCCTCAGAGGAATTAAAGGAGGACGAGCGGGACGCTGGTTTTCCCGCTGGGGAAATTAATCGTCCTAATAGCAAAATTGCGATGATCGTCGTCAGCACCCCGATCAGCGCCGGATATAGCTTGAGCTTTAAATCAGTGGTCAATCGGAGTCCACCTTTGATAGCAGCACATGGTTCTGATCTCTACTCTAAATGGAAGGTCGGAGCTTTGCCGAACAAATGATGAATTTTGTAGTGTTTTTGGGCTTTGTTGCATGATTAGAAGGATGATCAGGCTCACCTTGAGGTCGTCCGGGTATTAAGCTTCGACTTTGTAGCTATCGGGTTTAGCGATCTGAATCATGCGGTTGAGCGCAATACATTTGATGAACAATTCCACGGCTTGATTGTCAAATTGACGCGCACTGAGATTGCCCCCCAAAATAGTCTTAAAGCGGAACATGGTAGTTTCAGCAATCGAACGACGATGATAGC
>JACYMB010000212.1 GCA_015272205.1 Synechococcales cyanobacterium T60_A2020_003
CCCTGGCGACTGTGGAACGCTTCACCAAATTCATCGGAAAAGAAGGTGAAGGAACCGTCATTGGTGGGCTGAGGAACCCATAGGATGTCGGGCATGGTCACTGTTTTGAGGGTTCAAGGTGGGGTTAGATAGGGGCGTGTCCATGATGCGATCGCCCCATTCATCCTAATCCTACTGCGAATTGACGGAGACTCTTGAGGCCGAGAGACTCTCAGCTTAGACTTTTGCGATCGCCCCGTATCGGGATAAAATCGAATCTCATCATTTTCAAACAATTCACAGCAACAACTCCACATCCACTGCCTCAAAATGCGAGACTAGACAAGGCATGGGGTGAGAGTCCTCCATGTGCCGCTCGCCAACCTTCGTTAAACTGAGCTTTTCACCTGCACGTAGACACAACGCACGCTCCTATGAAACACACATTATCGGTTCTAGTTGAAGATGAAGCGGGAGTTCTGACCCGCATCGCGGGTTTGTTTGCCCGACGCGGTTTTAATATCGAAAGTCTTGCTGTGGGTCACGCTGAACAGTCCACCGCCTCCCGCATCACGATGGTGGTTTCAGGTGACGATCACGTAATCGAGCAAATTACCAAACAGCTCTACAAACTCATCAACGTCATCAAAGTGCAGGACATCACCGAAGTGCCCTGCGTTGAACGAGAATTGATGCTGCTGAAAGTCAACGCCACTAGCTCTAACCGTTCAGAAATTATTGAGCTAGCGCAAATCTTTCGGGCGCGGGTTGTAGACGTGGCTGAAGATTCTCTCACCCTAGAAGTCGTTGGTGATCCAGGAAAAATGGTCGCCATTGAGCAGGTTTTAAATCGCTTTGGGATTCGGGAAATTGCCCGCACCGGGAAAATCGCGCTTCCTCGCGAATCGGGTGTGAATACCGAATACCTGAAAACCTTGGTTTCTAGCGAAACCAGACTGTAAGCTGTTGGGTGTCGTTTAGGTTGCAACTGAAGACTAGCCATGCACCATCCGTTCCAACATGGCGACACATTCTATAGCCTTGGTGGGCACTTCTGCTATCGCGTGATTGGCCCCTGCTGCCGACTATACGACCGGGAAGAACTCCCCTGGCCGTGCTGTCGGATTCAGTGGCGGGGCAAGGAACCCAGTTGGCGGCGAATTGGGCGGCGGTTTGTGCCGGATATGGCCACTCGCAATGCACCGTCCTATTGCGTGGTGATTCTGGGGCAGGAAGCGACGACGGAACCCCATGTGATCACGCTGTATTGGGATAAGCTTCCGGCTCCACTGAAAGAGTGGTGGCACTCGAGTAAACCGCACACAGAGTGGGCGATCGCCCCTCCGTCCGTGGAGGATGAGGCCCAGGCAAAGGTTTAGCATTAGTGTGGCGCAAACAGAGTGATTACAATTCTACGAGGCGATCGCATGGAGGTTAGTGAGCTTAAGATTCTGCTCGACTTGCTAGGACATCCCCCTGACTATCGCACTGCCCTATCCCAGCTTACGAGTGGGGGTAAATCCAGCGATCGCGATCGCGCCATCCGTCAACTGTGCGATCGCGGTTTTGTCGCCTATTCAGAAACGATCCTACGATTTAGAACGACTCCCCCTGGTAAAGCACTTCTCAAACTACAATCAACGGATTTGCCTGTGGATGAGCGCGATCGCGATCTCCTGCGTCAGGCCATCTCTGGGTACTTAACCCCTAGTCAAGCGAAGCTGCCACTAGGCGATCGCCAGCCCATTCGGCAATCCCTTCGCCACCGGGGCCTCATTCAAGCCGAAACCAAGGTGAACGAACTCTGGATCACCCCGGAAGGGCTTGCCTACCTTCGTCACACCTACCTCCCGGAGAGTGAAGCAAATCTGGTTCTCAGTTCAGCCCTACTCCGAAACGTACCTGGTCACCGCAATAAGAATTGTTAATGAGAATGGCTGAAGCAGCTACATT
>JACYMB010000213.1 GCA_015272205.1 Synechococcales cyanobacterium T60_A2020_003
TTCCGGTGGGAGAAGCCCGCACCGTATGTTTGCATCGGTGTCGGGAGTACGTCACTGATTCGTTTATACAATAAGTGCGATCGCCAGCAACATTATGGTTTCTAAATCGTCTATCTCCCCACAGTGTGAGTTGAGGAGTGGCTATGAGTTCATCTGACCTTCAACACCGAAAGTCCATGTTCGGTCTTGCGTCATTTTTGACCTTTGCCGTTGCTATTGGATACAGCCCCTTGACGTCTGCCGAAGCGGAACCGGAGCGAGCTCGCAGCAGTTTCTCCGAACGTCCGGTGCTACTGGCAACCTCCCTCGTCACGCAATCGGCAGTGGCTGAAATCAATAAAACCGTAGCGGGCAAGGCAACGGTGATGATTGCACAAACCACGCCAGAGCAGTCGCTAGCCAATTATCTCACTCAAATCGGGGCACGTATGTATGGGGCATACTGGTGTCCGTATTGCATGCGCCAAATTGCGTTGTTCGGGGAGGCATTTGATGCGATCAACTACGTGGAGTGTGATGCCCGTGGCGAGAATGCCCAGCCTCAGCTTTGTATTGATGCGGGCGTTGCAGGGTTTCCCACCTGGGACATTAATGGTGAACTTTATCCTGGGTTGCATTCCCTTGAGGAACTTGCTGAACTGTCTGGCTATACCGGATCAACCGATTTTTCCAAGTAAGCGTTAGGGGATCTCCAATCTGATGGCAAACGATATCAGCCTGTTCTGGGAATGGTTAGGCGTATTGACGGGCTTGGTCGCTCTGTTTGCGCTGGTCATCCTTCGGGTGAAATGGCAAGATCCGCCTGAGCCACAGACCTGGATCGATCGTATCCTTGAAGCAGATGATTCATCGACGTTCAGTTCCTCTCCCATTTCATCTGAACATCCTGAGCGCTAGATTAACGCTAGACTGCGGCGATTAATTCTCTCCCTTCGTAAGCCGACAGTTAATATCACATCCAGGTAATCAATGGTTAATCCCTGATGGAGGGGCGGGTTTTGCCCTTCAACATCGGTACTTGCTGGGTTCGGCCTGCTAAACCCGCCCGTACCCATAATGCGGTGTTCAGGTCAGTTTGATATCAGGGGCAAGCTAGGCATGCGCGTTGACTGGCGCAGTTTTTAGTCTGAAGCGATCGCCCAATGGGGTGGCACACCTCCTCCAGTCGGTTAGGCAATCTCCGATAATGAAATTATTGATCTGCCCTAGTCGGTCGCAACTGGGGAAAGGGTTTCATGGCGACATTCCCGTCGCGGCAGTCCATAACTCACGTCCACTCCACTCAAGGTTCGATAGTGCAACGGTATGAAAATTCTTTTAGTTGAAGATGACGAACGCATCGCGGATGCTTTAGCAGAAGAACTCATGGATCAAAACTACACCGTCGATGTTATCTACGATGGACAGTCCGCCTGGGACATGATCGAAGCCTATTCCTACGATTTGATTTTGCTGGATGTGATGCTGCCGGGGATTGACGGCATCACCCTCTGCAAAAAGCTGCGATCGCACCGATACACAGTTCCCATCTTGATGCTCACCGCTCGTGATACCACGGGAGATAAGGTCTTAGGACTGGATGCCGGAGCCGATGACTATGTGGTTAAACCCTTTGACCTCGACGAACTTTCAGCCCGGATCCGATCGCTGCTTCGACGCGGTGGCGATATTGCTCCTCCGATTTTGAGCTGTGGAGACTTGCAGCTTGACCCCAGCACCTGCGAGGTTCACTATGCCAGCACCCTCCTCGCCCTCACTCCCAAGGAATACACCCTGCTGGAACTGTTCATGCGAAACCCACGCCGCGTCTATAGTAGCAGCCAAATTGTAGAGCGACTGTGGACATCGGGTGAAATTCCCTCAGAGGAAACGGTGCGATCGCACATCAAAGGGCTGCGACAAAAATTGAAGCAATCGGGAGCCAATCCCAACTTGATCGAAACGGTTCATGGATTAGGATATCGATTAACGCAATGCGAAATTCCCTAATATGTTGAAAGGACTCGGTCTTCACCTCTTGCTGGCTTACCTATCCGTGATTGCGGGGGTATTTGGCACCTCGGCGTTAGCGGTGTATCTATTCTTTGTGAATAGCCTCTATCAGCAGGTGGATAGCCGCTTACTGACCCTAGCGCAATCGGCCACCCCAACCTTGGCCGATGTGAAGCGGGAGGGGGAAGGCCACCTCGAAGAACGGGAGGAAATTCCCTGGCAAGACCTCTTTCGGCGGAATTCTCAAAGCCTTACCTGGTTCGATGCCGAGGGAAATGTGATTGCGAGTCAGGGCACGAGTCAGGTGAGCTATCCCGCCAAAGAGGGCATTCTCACTCTGGGCAACATTCGAACCTATACGATCGCCGTTTATCTCCGAAATCCAGGGCAATCCGAACCTCGGTTAGAAGGATATATTCGCGCCAGTGAATCGATTGATGATATTCAAGACTTGATCGTGCGACTGCGGTGGGGCTTTGCCCTGGGAGGCAGTTTGGCCTTAGGACTCAGTGCGTTGGGAAGTGTATGGCTGGTACAAATGTCGCTCTACCCCACTCGGCACAGCCTAGAACAACTGCGCCAGTTTACCGCCGATGCGTCCCATGAGTTGCGGAGTCCCCTCACCGCAATCAAAACCTCGGTGGACGTGATTTTGAAGCATCCCGAACGCATTCATCCCAAAGATGTTAAAAAGCTGTCGGCGATCGCCAGTGCCACGAATCAAATGAAACATCTGGTGGAAGATTTGCTATTTCTGGCGCGTACCGATTCCACCCATGCACCACAGGTGACGCACAAACCCGTCCATCTCGATCAGGTATTGCAGGAACTGATCAATCTGCTGGAACCTCAAGCGCAGCAGAAGGGAATTCGCCTCTGGTCAGAACTGTTGCCGGAGATGGTGGTACTGGGCGATGACACAAAACTCATCCGCCTCTTTTCCAATTTGTTGGAAAATGCCCTCCAGTACACGCCCAGTGGGGGTAGTGTGGGGGTGATTATGCGCAAGGCCGGGAAGATGGTAGAGATTGATGTTCGCGATACCGGGATGGGAATTGCGCCGGAGCGTTTGCCGTTTGTTTTTCAACGGCTATGGCGTGCCGACCGGGCTCGCACCTACCGCGCCGGAGGACTGGGACTGGGGCTATCGATTGCGTTGGCGATCGCCTCTCAGCATGACGGGGAAATTTCAGTGAGTAGCCAGATTGGTCAGGGAAGTACCTTTCAGGTGCGGCTTCCTCGTTTTGTGGAACCTCGCACAGAGGGACGAGTGCGGGTGATTACAGGAATACCTGGCATGAAACCCAACTAGTTTTGTCATCAGGCTCCATAGAGCGATCGCCCCTTTCGCCCCAAGAACTTCAGAACCTGAAGATTTACCTGAATAAACCTGAACTTTTTGGGATTTTTTCGGCGCGATGTTCAACGCATCATAGAAGCATATCAAACAGGGTACGTTCGAACTTGCTCAATGCCTACAAACAGTCAAACGACTAGGAGCCTCCAGTCATGCAGCTATCTTTTCTTGGGGCTTTGTTGCATGATTAGAAAAACGGTCAGGTTCGCCTTGAGAGTGTCCTGGTATTAACCTTCAACCTTGTAGCTATCGGGTTTAGCGATCTGAATCATGCGGTTGAGCGCAACACATTTGATGAACAATTCCACGGCTTGATTGTCAAATTGACGCGCACTGAGATTGCCCCCAAAAATAGTCTTAAAGCGGAACATGGTAGTTTCAGCAATCGAACGACGATGATAGC
>JACYMB010000214.1 GCA_015272205.1 Synechococcales cyanobacterium T60_A2020_003
GGACTGTGTAGGGATTACGTAAATTTTTTTACGACGCCATG
Organism: Synechococcales cyanobacterium T60_A2020_003; assembly: GCA_015272205.1. Taxonomy (NCBI): domain Bacteria; kingdom Bacillati; phylum Cyanobacteriota; class Cyanophyceae; order Synechococcales; species Synechococcales cyanobacterium T60_A2020_003. Next base: position 42 of record JACYMB010000214.1, read on the forward strand.
ACATTCACCCAAATTCAGAGATAAAGTTGCCTCAAGTCATTGAGTTCAAGACTTTTCGACAGCGTTTGACATGCGAGATTTCATCCATTTGAAACTCGGTTAAGCCAGGTACAACGTTCATGCCAATTAAGGAAGACCAATTCACGGTTCGTTTCTGGGGTGTTAGAGGCAGTATTGCTTGCCCCGGACCCGAAACAGTGCGTTATGGCGGTAATACGTCCTGTATTGAGGTAAAAGTCGGTGGGCATCGCCTCATTTTTGATGGTGGTACAGGGCTGCGGGTTCTGGGTCAATCGCTGCTGGCGGAGATGCCCCTCACCGCTCATATGTTCTTCACCCATTCCCACTGGGATCACATTCAAGGTTTTCCATTTTTTGTTCCGGCCTTTATTCCTGGCAATCACTTTCGGATTTATGGGGCGATCGCACCCAACGGCTCAACCATTGAGCAACGCCTCAACGACCAGATGCTCCATCCCAACTTTCCCGTGCCGCTGCAAATCATGGGAGCCCACATGGAGTTTTGCGATATCGATGTGGGTGAACCCGTGCGCCTGGGGGATGTGCTGGTGCAAAATGCGCTGCTGAACCATCCCGGTGAGGCCGTGGGCTATCGGGTGAGTTGGAACGGTCACTCTGTAGCCTACGTCACCGACACCGAGCATTTTCCCGATCGTTTGGACGACAACGTCGTGTGGCTGGCTCGAAATGCGGATGTGATGATCTACGACGCAACCTACACCGACGAAGAGTATTACTCTGAGAAGTCGAGTAAGGTGGGCTGGGGGCATTCCACCTGGCAAGAAGCCGTAAAAGTCGCCGAAGCGGCCAATGTGAAAAAGCTGGTGATCTTCCATCACGACCCACTGCACTCAGATGACTTTATGGACAAGGTGAAAGAGGACACCGCCAAGCGCTTTCCCAGTAGCGTTGTGGCCTGGGAAGGACTGGAGATTGACCTGCTGAATATGCCGGAATCGTTTGCAGACATGGATGGCAAGGCATCTGGGAGCATTCAGTCGAAAGTGTCGGCTTAGTCAGGGCACAGGTTCAAGCGTTGCAAGTGCAGCGGATTGTGTCAGAATGTAAAGCGTGTGGATAGCCTCTTCTCTCGAAACGATTCGGACTCCAACCTACATTGCCCTAGGTAACTTTGACGGCATTCACCGGGGGCATCGTAAGGTTATGGAACCAGTTTTGGGGCTTCGCTCAGAGGTGGCGAATGCTAAGTGTCAGGCTGACTTAGAGCGGCAGCTTGTCGGGGTTGTTCACCAAGGATTTTCAGCCGTCAGTAGTGCGGATACAGGCGCAATTATCGATGGCGATGGCGATCGCACCACCGCTCCCCAGATCTCAGTGGTCACCTTTTCGCCCCATCCACGCGCTTTCTTTTCGGGACAGCCGCAGCAGTTGTTAACGCCCCTAGATGAAAAGGCCGAATGGTTAGCAGCCCTGGGAATTGATCAGCTAGTGCTACTGCCCTTTGATCAGGAGTTGGCGAACTTAACTCCCCACGCCTTTGTAGAAGAGATTTTGGTGGGTCATCTCCATGCGCGGTTCATTAGCATCGGGCAAGATTTCTGTTTTGGACGCCAGCGATCGGGCACCTCTCAAGATTTGCGGGCGATCGCCGCTCAGTTTGGCATTCCTACCCACATTGTTAGCCTTCAGTACGACGAAGGAGAGCGGATCAGCAGTTCGGCCATTCGGCAGGCGTTACAGGATGGTCATCCGGAGTATGCAGCCCAGCTTTTAGGGCGTCCCTATAGCCTTATCGGAGAGGTGGTGACAGGACAGCAGTTGGGACGAACCCTTGGGTTTCCGACGGCCAATTTGCGGCTTCCGTCCGATAAGTTTTTGCCCCGTCAAGGCGTGTATGGCGTCTGGGTACACTTAGCAGAGGTGGCTGAGCCGTTGCTGGGTGTGATGAATCTGGGTCAGCGGCCAACCGTAGACGGTACTCGGCAAACGATTGAAGTGCATGTGCTGAACTGGGCAGGGGACTTGTACGGTCAACGCCTGCGGGTAGATTTGGCAATGTTTATTCGGCCTGAGCAGCGCTTTGTGGGGATCGATGCGCTTAAGGCTCAAATTCATCAGGACTGCGAAACAGCTCGTGAGAGACTATTACAGTCTTCCCCTCTTTCAGACTAGGATGCGCCTGTACGCGGTATGATTCCAGTGCGATCGTCTAAACACCAGGCTTGGTTTCGGGATGTAGTGCGGCTACGCGGGACGGTAATTCCGGCGGTGGTGCCCCGCGCCATTGTGTATGGCCTCTTTGGGGAACTGGTGTCGGTGTTCCATGCATGGGGATGGCCTGTAGCGCTACCTGTATTGGCAGGACTCATTCCGAACATTGTGCTGGGATTGATGCTGGTATTTCGGACGAACACCGCCTATGAGCGCTTTTGGGAAGGGCGTAAGCTGTGGGGAACATTGGTCAACACGTCACGGAATTTGGCGCGGCAGATTTGGGTGAGTGTGGTGGAACAGGAGTCAGGCGATCGCACGGAGAAGGCGGATGCGCTACGGCTGATCGTGGCCTTTGCGGTGGCTACCAAGCTCCATATCCGGGGTGAAGCGATTGATGCAGAACTGGAAGCGTTACTATCTCCGAATCGGTATTTCACCTTAAAGACGATGCACAATCCGCCCTTAGAGGTGGCGTTTTGGTTGGGAGATTACTTACAGCAGCAGTATCGGCGCGATCGCATTAATGGATTGCAACTGAATATGATGCAGGGGTTGGTGAACACGATGGTGGATGTGCTGGGGGGATGTGAACGTATTCTCAAGACGCCGATTCCCCTGGCCTACTCGGTGCATTTGAAGCAGTTGTTATTGATCTACTGCTTGACGCTACCCTTTCAGCTTGTGGGGGATCTGCAATGGTGGACGGGGGGAATGGTCGCGTTGATCAGTTTTACGCTGTTCGGAGTGGAAGCGATCGGAGAGGAAATTGAGAACCCATTTGGGCGTGACCCGAACGATTTACCGCTCGATGCCATTTGCCGCACGATGCTGATCAATGTTGAGGATTTGATGACGCTCAGCCCGGATGCAGCGATCGCCCAAGGGACGTCCTCCTGACATCTTCAGAGTTGCCATACTCAAGGTTGATTTCGATAGAACTGGGATAAGCTGAAAATGAGAGATAAGCATTGATAACAAGGACACGGTATGAACATGCGATCGCTGCTAGTGATAGCTATATCGGTTGGGATGTGGATGATGGGATGGCTCTATACGCCTCCAGCTTGGGCATTGACCCAAATCAAAGTATCTAATCTATCCTACGAAGAGTGCCCTAGTGAATTTGGCAACATGGTCACGTCAGGTGGAGCCAGCCAAGCAGCGACCTGTTTTATCATTACTGGAACTGCTGAAAACCCATCAGGTAAATACGTCTACGATGCCGATGTGTTTGGACGCATCTACGATGCCAACAATAATCCAGTGATGCAAAATCGAACGCGAGTGGGTTCGATTGATGAAGTTCCCCCCGGCAAAAGTACCTTTGAAATTCGCGTGAGCGTTCCAGCCAGTCAGCCTACCCCTCTCAAATTAGAGCAATTCAAAGCCTCTGGTTTCACCTCTCGCGTTCGCTAACCTCCTCCAAAGCTGGCGACGATATTCGCGTGAAGTAGAAGAGCATGGGAAATTCTCCTGTGCTCTTATTTTCTAGAAACCTTACTTTTTTGATTGGTATCAAAATTCGGCATCCAAAACGCCCTCGAATGATCCCCTGCAAGAGAGACCACCAGAGCGACTCTCCACTTCAAATTCCAGACATTCCGGATAACCATTGACAGTTTACAAACTGGATGCAACGTTGAACGATAACATTCCTTATTTTTCGCTGAGAGGAACCGGAATCCTAGGTTCAAATGTGGTAGTGGCATAAAGCAGACTCGTACCCACCCCAGACTTGTATTTGATGAGGATACATAAGCCAAGATTTTCTTCTGATTATGCAGAATCAGTAGATCACAAATCTTGTTTGGATCCCCCCTAGCCCCCTTAAGCAAGGGGGGAATCGAGCCAAAGATAGCTTGAAGTCCCCCTACTGAGAATGCAAAACTAGACATCTCCCATCAGAACAATGGTCTGGTATTGCAGAGTTTATTTAGCCCCCAAAACGATGAATACTCTAACATCTCTCCCCAAACGTGCAGATGCCGCTTTCGATTCTCGACAGCTCTCTGGTTCTGAAAGCGCTGCCTCAATATGGACACCGTCTCCCTTGCTTCAGGCCGTGACCGAAGGCTTAGTAGATGGCATCTTGATTTTGACGCAGCAAGGCGACCCTGTATACTCCAACAGCCATGCTCAACGGTTATGCCAACAGCTTTTGGCCTGTACGGAAGCATTCCAAACCGTCCCATCTGAAATTTGGCATGTTTGCGCAACCTTGATTGAAAATCGCGATGTGTTTCCTGAACAGCTTGTTGTTTTAGAAGACGCGATTGGCGATCGCAAGTTCCCCGATCTACGGGTGCGGGTGCAGTGGATTGAATTGAGCGATCGCAGCGATCCCTATCTGTTAGTGATGCTGGAAGATCGGCGGCAGTCAATCCTGAGCTTAGCCATCACCGAAAGTCAGAAATACGGACTGACCGGACGGGAAGCGGAAGTGTGGTTTCGTCAGCGCTCCAACTATACCTATGAAGAAATTGCCACCGAACTGCATATCACGGTCAATACCGTTAAGAAACACATCAAAAGCATCCGAGCTAAACGCCAATCGGTCTGGTGGAATGAGGAGTGCAATTAACCGACCGAGAGGGATCCTAAGCTCGTAGAACGCATGACGTGTTAACAGTTGTTACGCTACGTGGGAAAAACTACCGACATGCTAGAGCGATCGCATCAGGTCAAGTTCCGTGCAATTTCTCTGCTGATCCAGAAACCCCATGGAGCACTATAGATGCAGTTACCCTTGGTGCGTCCTATGGAACTCGACTCACTTGTTATTCCAATCATTCTCATTTTCATCCCTGCTATGTGCCTGTCGTTTTACAACCGCGTTACGCTAGGATAGCGCTCCAACCTAGAGAGCTTTTTGGAACGACGCAGCACATTGAGTCGATCTTTGTTCCTAAGACCTGCCAGTGTTTCCATACAACCGAATATTTCACTCAGCATCCAAATTACCAGCGTTCCGTAGCAGTACCGGACGCTTTTCTATACCAAGCGTTCGCAGAAAAACTATCTCATCCGAGCATTAGTCTGACTTGCCCGATTTTTTGGTCTTCCCTTTCTTTCCAGTCGCTTTCTTTTCAGCCTTTGGTTGTGCGGTTACAGCCTCTAACGGGCCATTCACCAACCCATTTAGGCCATACACTTGGCGTAGTCCCACCAACGATACCAGGGTTACTTCACGCTCATCCCCTGGTTCAAACCGCACCGCCGTACCCGCTGGAATATCTAACCGCATTCCTTTTGCCTGATCGCGGTCAAATGCAAGTGCCGAATTCACCTCAAAAAAGTGGAAGTGCGACCCCACCTGGATCGGGCGATCGCCCGTATTGGCGACCGTCATCGTCACCGTTGGGCGATCGACATTCAGCTCAATCATCCCGCCTTCAGGCAATAGCTCCCCTGGAACCACTACCTCACTCGTCTGGGCTTGAGATTTCTCTACGTTCTTCGCCATTGATCAAACTCCAACTCCTTAAGCAGTCCCCATCCAGGGACGATCGGGTTGTGAAAACCCCGAATCCACTATCTTGCCCCTCATCGGATAGGGTCGTGAACCGTAACCAGTTTCGTGCCATCGGGAAACGTCGCTTCTACCTGGACTTCGTGCAACATTTCAGCAATGCCATCCATGACATCGGCTTTACTGAGAAGGGTTGTGCCGTAGGTCATCAAGTCGGCTACGGTGCGGCCATCGCGTGCCCCCTCTAAAATGGCAGCCGAAATGTAGGCAACCGCTTCCGGATAATTCAGCTTAAGGCCACGCTCTTTGCGCCGTTCCGCTAGCAGCGCCGCCGTAAAGATCAGCAGTTTATCCTTTTCCTGGGGGGTTAGTTGCATAGTGACATCTAGACAATGAATCGAGTTCGGGATGGATTGCCCCTAATGGGGACACAGGCTTGGCAAAAGGGGGGAAGTATCTTTCCCCGTTCTTCCCACCAACAGAGTCCATTGCAAGAGGGGCGATCGCCCCTCTAGCTATTTTCAAGATCAATAGCAAGATTGTAGCGATTTAGCGGATTTTCTTCACATCTAGCGCCAGATCTTATTTTCTAAATCTCGCACCTGACGCTCTAGGCGATCGAGGCGTCCGCGCAGTTCATCCATCTCGTTTTGCCGAGGCACGCCCAAATCCTGAAGAATATTCCGGATTTGCCGCTGCATTTGCTCCTCAAAATTGCCCTGCTCTGCCTTCATTTTCTGCATCAGGTCATTGGCAAAGTTAGCGGCTTGCTCAGGATCCAACTTGCCGTCCTTAACCCACTGCTCACTCACTTCCTTGAGCTTCTCAGCCGCTAAGGACGTCGTGCCAATGCCAAGCATAATGAGCTGGGTTAACAGGTTGTTATTGTCCATGCTTAAATCCTGTGGATATCAACCAAAAATCTAACGAATGATTGAGGCTTTTTCAGCGTTCAAAGCGGAGAATTAAAAGAGCAGTCACTGCCAGCCTACAGTCTCATTCTGGCAGATTTAGTCCGGTTCAAACATTCGCGTGGGCAGTTTGTGAAATGGTTATTGAATGGCTTCAGTTTAAGGTCAATCCCGATGTTCGAGAACGGTTTGTGCAGCAAGATGCAGAGATCTGGACTCCTTTTCTAGCGCAATATCACGGTTTTCTAGGGAAACAGGTGTGGATTAATCCAGAAACGCTTGATGAAATCGTACTGGTGATGCACTGGGCCACAATGGAAGATTGGAAAGCTGTACCGAGCGATCGCCTTGAGGAAACAGAAACTACATTCCGGGCTGCTATGGGCGACACCTACAAATTGGTGGAGTCTAAGGGATATCAAGTGCGACGCTATTTCCAGCCTCCAGTTGGCGATGAACTCACAATGATCCGCCGATAGCGCTGGGGCATAACGGTACACGTCACCAGGAAGAGGAGGGGGAGGGGCTGAAGCACAAGCCGTTCCAATACGCATGGATTGCAAAGGCTCCCGTTGTTCTGAAGCCATTGCGATTACGCATGGATTGCAAAGGCTCCCGTTGTTCTGAAGCCATTGCGATAGCTTCGAAACTTATCATGCAGTTTAGGTCGTAGGCCACACACTCTACCTCTATCCCTGGCCGTCAGTTGTCATAACAACTTGTTTTTGATAAAAAAATGATAGCTTTATACCAACTCTGAGTTTTGAGTTATAAATGCGTTGCACCATCAGGGATGTCAGCCTTTCATGTGTAGTCGGAATTTTTGAAATTGGTATTAGAGCTTTTTTCTGAGGTTTTAGTTTAATTAGTAGCTTTCTCTGTGTTAAGAGTGTTAAACTTGGTGACAAGCTAGGGGTGCCTGAGCATTGCTTCCAGGCTGAGATTACACCCTTAGAACCTGAGTCCGGTTAGCACCGGTGGAGGGAAGCTGTTAATTAAGAGGAATTAGTATGCGTACAGCGTGGGTCGCTAAGCGTGCGGGGCACTCAAATGTCACGCAGATGCACTATGCGCGAAAAGGCATCTTAACGGAGGAGATGGCTTTTGTTGCTGAGCGGGAGAATTTATCTCCTGACTTGATTCGGGATGAAGTTACGCGAGGACGCTTAATCATTCCTGCCAATATTAATCACACGAATTTGGAGCCGATGGGGATCGGCATTGCCACTCGCTGCAAGGTCAATGCCAACATTGGAGCCTCTCCTAACTCCTCTAACATCGAGGATGAATTAGCAAAGCTGGCGCTTGCGGTCAAGTACGGGGCTGACACCGTGATGGATTTATCCACAGGTGGCGGCGATCTGGATCAAATTCGGACAGCCATCATCAAGGCTTCTCCTGTCCCGATCGGAACTGTTCCCATCTATCAAGCGCTGGAAGGGGTGCATGGCAGTGTGGAGAAGCTCACTGCCGATGATTTTCTACACGTCATTGAAGTGCAGGCCCAACAGGGTGTGGACTACATGACGATTCATGCTGGGATCGTGCTCGAACATTTACCCCTTGTTAAGCATCGCATTACAGGCATCGTATCGCGTGGCGGCGGTATTCTTGCCCGATGGATGCTTTACCATCATCAACAAAACCCGCTGTACACCCGCTTTCGCGACATCATTGAAATTTTTAAGCGATATGATGTCGCGTTTAGTTTGGGTGATTCGCTGCGTCCGGGATGTTTGCATGACGCGTCGGACGCGGCTCAGTTAGCGGAACTGAAAACCTTGGGTCAACTCACTCGCCAAGCTTGGGAGCATGATGTCCAGGTCATGGTCGAGGGGCCTGGACATGTTCCCATGGATCAAATTGAGTTCAATGTCCGGAAGCAGATGGAGGAATGCTCTGAGGCTCCCTTCTATGTACTGGGGCCATTGGTCACTGACATTGCACCCGGATACGATCACATCACTAGTGCGATTGGTGCAGCGATGGCGGGATGGTATGGAACGGCCATGCTGTGCTATGTCACGCCCAAAGAGCATTTGGGATTACCAGATGCTGAAGACGTTCGCAATGGGTTAATTGCCTACAAAATTGCGGCCCATGCGGCGGATGTGGCGCGTCATCGTCCGGGTGTGCGCGATCGCGATGATGCGCTATCCCACGCTCGCTACACCTTTGACTGGAATCGACAGTTTGAGCTATCGCTCGACCCAGAACGGGCACGCGAGTACCATGATGAAACCCTGCCTGCCGATATTTATAAAACGGCTGAGTTCTGCTCGATGTGTGGGCCTAAGTTCTGTCCCATGCAGACCAAGGTAGACGCTGAGGCACTTACCGAGCTAGAGAAATTCCTTGAGAAAGACGCATCGTCCCCAGTCGGCTAGGAGGAGCGTTCTAACCTGGGTAGGGGTCGTTAGCAAAGCATAATGTACGCCCGTTGGTAATTTCATTGCTGACAGGAACGTTAGCGAATTGTAATCCTATAGTGGGGGTAGCCGTTTGTGCTATCCCTTTTGCTTTAAGTGGGAGAAGTCTAGAGAATGCCTGAGTCAGAAAAGGGTTGGGCTTACAAACCGTGGTGGTGTCAGCCTTGGTCGATTGTACTGACGGGAATCGGATTCATCGCAGGAAGCTGGTTCATGTTCAAGATGCTTTGGCTGACGCTTCTGGTTGCCATACCCGTTTTGACGTGGATGGGCTATTTTTTGATCGTTTATCCCAAGGCTTTCTTTCAAAGCTTTTATGGATGAACAGGGCGATCGCCCCTAGCCCTGCTAGCCATGCAACGGGTGTGCTACGGTTGAATGTCGTGAGTCGGATCAACCCTTTCGTGGATCGCCTTGAGGAGTGACAGGATGAAAGCATTTGTAACCGGAGCCAGCGGATTTACCGGATCGCACCTAGTGAAAGCACTGTGCGATCGCGGTGATACGGTAACAGCGCTGGTGCGGAAAACGAGCAATTGCGATCGCCTGGCTGAGTATCCAGTGAACTTCATCTATGGTGACATCACCGATCGGGACGCATTGCGCCAAGGAATGGCCGGAGCGGATGTGGTCTTCCATGCGGCGGCCTACGTGGAACTGGGATTAGTCGATGAAGCCAAGATGGCGCGGGTGAATGTGGACGGAACCCGTGCCGTTCTAGAAACGGCCAAAGAACTAGGTATTCCCAAAATGGTCTATTGCAGCACCATCGGTGTGTTTGGCGATACCCAGGGAAAGGTCATCAACGAAACCTTTCAGCGCACCCAAGCCGATTTTTCCTCTGCCTACGATCGCACCAAGTATGACGCTCAGAAACTGGTGGATCAGTTTGCTGCTGGGGGATTGAATGTCTCTAGCCTCCTGCCTGCTGGCATCCTAGGGCCAGATGATCCCCACTTTGGCCCGGTGATGAAAACCTTTCTGAAAGGACGTCTGAAGCTGTGGGCGGGGGGCGATCGCATAACGGGGGTTGTCCATGTCGATGATCTCGTCCAGGCGATGCTGCTGGCAGCAGAGAAAGGGCAACCGGGGGGATGGTACATCATCTCGTCGGGCGAGCTATCTACCCGTGATATGTTTGCTGCTGTGGGTAAAGATGCGGGAATTCAACCCCCTGCCGAGGCTCCGGAAGCGCTGGTGCGTCTGTTGGGGATACTCCTCGATCCAATTGGTCGTTTATTCAACTGGCAGCCCCCCCTCAGCCGCGAGCGGGTTCATTACATTTACGATCGCTGTGTGCGGGTCGATGCTACTAAAGCCCGTCAGGAGTTGGGCTGGAATCCGCGATCGCTCGAACAAACGCTGAAGGATTCAAAACCCTTATAGGGACGACTATTCGCTCGGCAGCATCGGAGGGGATTCCTGCAAGTGCCCATCTTCCAAGTAGGCGATCCGGTCTGCAACGTCCATGATGCGGGGGTCGTGGGTCACCATCAGCACCGTCGTTCCCTTATCCTTTGCTAAAGTGCGGAGCAAATGAATCACCGCTGCCCCATTTTTGGAATCCAAGGCCGCAGTCGGTTCGTCAGCCATAATTAACGGTGGGCTGCCAGCTAAAGCACGGGCGATCGCCACGCGCTGTTTTTGCCCACCGGATAACTGTTGGGGTAACATCTTCCGCTTGTCACCAAGACCCACCTGTTCTAAAAGGTCAGCAGCCTCTTTGCGCGACGCACTTGCACTGTAACCCTTTAACTTCAGCACAATGCGAATATTCTCAGAGGCCGTGAGTGCTGGAAACAGGTTAAATCCCTGGAAAATGAACCCAATATTATGCAGCCGAAATTCGGCCAATTTACTGGACGCCATGCGGGTAATTTCCTCATCCAGCAACCAAACACGACCGCGGGTCGGCTTGAGAATCCCCCCTAAAATTGAAAGCAGCGTCGTTTTGCCCGACCCCGATGGCCCCATCAGAAGGTGAATTTCTCCTCCCCGAACCGTCAAGTTCACGTCCCGTAGGGCTTCAAACGACTGATTGCCATTCTGAAACGTCATGCCTATATGCTCAGCCACAATTGCCCGACACCGTTCAACGGGCAGACACTCTAACTTGGAGCGATGATTCTTCAAGGCTTTTTGCTTCTTTACGTTCGTCGGAAAAACAGTCATACCTTACTACTACGGTTGAGGTTATGGGAATGCACCCTAGGCTTTAAATACAATGGCTGGATCAACTCGCATCACTTTTTGAATGGCAAACAGCGCCGAGCCAACACACATTCCCGTCGTTACGAGAAACACTCCAAAGGCGGTTAAGGGCGTAATTAAAATCCGAATCCCTTGGGTTTCAAACGTCCAGGCTCCCAACCCAAAGCACAGCAGCATACTGGGCAGATAGCCCAACACAGCCATCCAGAGCGACTGCTCAATAATGACTTTGTAGATGATCCAGTCCGATGCGCCCATGGCCTTCAGAGTTCCAAACTCCTTAATGTGATCGGATACGGACGAGTAAAGAATCTGTCCAACGACCACCATACCTACAATGACGCCTACAACTGCGCCCAGTGCCAGAATAAATCCGACCCCTGTACTGCGTCGCCAAAAGCTGCGGGTCATCTCCGACAGTTCTGCCCGGGTATTCGCACGGGTATTTTCAAACCGCGTTTCTAAGCGCTGCACTAACTCTTGAATATCCTGCCCAGGAGTCGCTTTAATCAACACGTAGGTAATGGGATCGACAGAATTGAGCGACTGCACTTTGAAGGTCGCGTTTTCTTCGTCAGACAAATCGTCGCGCTCGTATTCAGTTGTGCAAACGAAGCCCCGCTCGCTATCCATCACGCATCGCGCTCGTGACGAAAGGCCAGCCGTTGCGTAGCCTTTGATATTCTCTAATGACGCAAAGATAAACTTACTAGAGGCAATCGACTGGGTTCCCCTAGCCAGTCCGACTAATCGGGCAGTGGCAGCATTAATGGTCGCCACATCTCCGACAGCTTCAATTTGCAGAGATTTTAGATTCGCTTCATCCGTCATGATGGTTTGCGGCTCAGCGAGATCACTCACTCGGCCTTCTATGACGTTCCACAAACGGAAAAGACGCCCCAGCGGCTCAAATCCAATGAAACGGATGGGTGCAATTTTGCCTGTTTCGCTGCGCCAGCGACCCGTTTGAAGCAGAAAGGGTTCGGCTGCGGCCACACCTTCAACCTTCAAGACGTCATCGACCGTAGAGAAGGGAAGGGGTTGAGTCAGCTCAAAATAAACAATTTCGTCTGAGCTAAGCCAGATGTCGATATTGGGATTGTTGTCAATGAGCAGTGTGGTGGATGTTGTAAAGCCCTGAAGGATACCAATTTGAATCGTGATCAAACTGACCGCGAAGATAATACCCGCCTGTGCAACCAAAAAGCGAGGAATATCTTCGAGTAAGTTCTTGCGCGCAATCGAGGCCATGATGTCAGCAAAAGAATGCTACTTCTGCTTTACCACATCCTACCCAGTCAGATCGGTTCAGTCTGTGCCAATGCGTATCTTCATCATAACTGGCACAGCCCCGACATTGCTGTATCTAGTCCTGTTCCATGCAGATATCACGCTACGGTAAGCGCTTGCTCCCCATTCAAATAATCCCAAGAGGGGCAAAATTACCACAGCCCATCCTCGGTGCCGCCAGAACCACAGCGCGAGCCCGCGTCCGAAGATAGCCGCTCTTTTCGGACACGGGACATGCTCAACCTTAGTGCACCAGTTCCGAAGGGCGATCGCCTTTCAGGTCAGCCAAGCGATCGCCATACAGTGCTCCTAACAAAACGCCGCCTAACACTAGCTTGATTAGTTCCAAACCAAAGTAAGCTCCATGCATTTGGGTCATTTGCTGGGGAACGTCCTGGGCTCCGGCAAACCAATCTAGATTAACCCCAAGTTGCGTCATCATCGGCGTGAAGAGATAGGTGTATAGCATTGGAATCGCGAACAGGATAGCGGCGATCGCCATCATGCGACGGGTAATCATACTGGGATGGGGAGACTGCCACAGGACTAGAACACCCGTGAGCACAACCGATGCACACAGTAATTCAATATGGTTAAAAATCCCGAACAGACTATGGCCAGCGATCGCGAAGTTGGGTTCCTGCATCATGCCCACGGCGTATAAACCGGGCATCACAATAAAATCCAGCACCAAACTACCGCTGACCCAAAATGCCAATGTAGAGAGTGTGATTGTACGCCACTTCATCGAGTCTGAAGCGTGAGAGAAAAGGGCGGACATAGTGGTTTCCTCAAACAAGTATTGAATCCTCTATACGTTCAGCCTACCGAATTCTGCCCACCTCCGACGTGAACTTTCATGTCATAGCGCCAGGCTGGAAAAGCGTTTTCGCGGCTGTCCATCGTTCCTTGGGGCATCAGATTACGCCATGGAGGGTGTCCGACCAGTTTTGAGTTTTGAGGATTCAGTTTTGAGTTAGCGATACGTTGCACCCTTCGTAATTCCAGCCTTGGCTCCGTATCTGTCAGTTCAGAAACGGTATCCCTTCGAAGGCCAACCCCGACAAAACGGGCGATCGCCCTTGCCCCTGCCCGAAACGATGGTCGATTAATCCCAGTTCCGAATCATGTTAAGTTTTGGGTATGCTAACTTTTATGAACTTTGGCGCTCGGTCGTACCTCTTAACTATGGATATCACAGCTCTCCCGGAACCCGTAAAAGTGTGGAGTCAGTTCTTCCATCCCGTCATCATGTGGGTTTTGCTCGCCGTTACCCTCTACGCCCTCTATCTCGGCATTCAAATTCGGCGTACCCGCACCGCTGAAGGCGACCTCAAAAAGACGTTAATCAAAGGTAAGTTTAATGTTCGGCACCACCAGATTGGCTCCCTCTTGTTGGCCTTCATGGTGTTGGGAACCATTGGCGGCATGGCCGTTACGTACATCAATAACGGCAAACTATTTTTTGGCTCCCATCTGTTGGTTGGACTCGGAATGACCGGATTGATCGCAACCTCAGCCGCCCTATCCCCCTTCATGCAGAAGGGCGCAGACTGGGCACGCTATACCCACATCATGCTAAACATCGTTTTAGTGGGGCTGTTTGGTTGGCAAGCCGTGTCTGGAATGCAGATCGTCCAGCGCATTATTGACAAACTGTAGGGCGATCGCGTCTACCCCTTCACCCGTCGATCTCAATCCAGAGCGTTCCTTTCCCAGAGGAGCGCTCTATATAGCAATCCTATTTGGATTGTGAAATGCTCGCCCCGACGGGGCGAACATTTCACAACTCATCTTTTTCATAAACCACGTAGGAACGCTATAGTTTTTGTGGACATAGATGCAGCGAAAGGGAACCCTAGCCCTACTAGGTCTTCATCTTGACTGCAACCTGTCCTGGGCGACGGCGGGCACCCCGTATGGTGTGAGGCAACACCCCCACCAGCCGCGCAAAGGCTTCGTCAGGGATATTCGCAATGGTTTCAGCGTCAAAATAGGCCTCGAACTGGTTCAAAATCATCTGGGCTCGCTGCAATGGCTTAGGCTGATCGGTAAACTGCTGCGTCAGCTTAATCCACTGGCGACGAATCTTGAAAGCCCGCTGGCAATCATCATAGGACTCTGGCTCTAACAACGAAAGATTGCCCACTGGAATGACACGACAGCAATCTACGTCAAGCTGCCCACCCACAGCAGCTCCTGGGCCAGCAAACTCGGCATGAAATGGCTTGAACAGAACCAATCCATTACGACGACGGCTGTTGACCACAAGGGTCTCACCTGCTTTGAGGCGGGATAGGATAGACCAAGCTTCATCACAGTCAGACATCGTATCTTTAGGCGATTTAGGGTGTCTTTTAGAATACGTTGCTGAAGTACTTGACTCGGACTTAAACACAGCCCCGCTGCCGTCCCCAGATGGTTGACCCCCAACATCATGGGACAGGGTTGACATGTCATGTCCTTGCGGCGGCAAGCGTTGATCATTTTCAAGGGTCATTACTGACGAATCCTTCAACCATACCTCTGCGGCAGGAGAACAGCCGAGAAGCATACCTAACTTGTCTTGATGCACCACAACTATCAAACTGCGATTAAACGGCGCGGAGGATAACTGCCCCTTTTAGGGTTCTGAAAGACGTTTAGGTCAAGCGAAAACCAGAAACCTGCATCAAATCCAGTGAACGGCCGGTGACTCGGAATGCAATGGTAAGGGGCACATACCTCTAAAAATTCCGCATTTTAGCCGAGGCACTTAAACAAACCTGATACGAGTCAGAGGCGTCAGAAAACTCGAGTTCTGTTAACGTCAGTCATAGGACTTGCTCTATTTTAGGGTATCAACTCTTGAGAAAACGTTACTTTCCAAACCCTAAGTTTGAAGATTACGGGAAGATCGCCCATAAACTGTTTTAGAAAATATAAAGCTTTATCAGTCAGGCTTGAAATTAACACCCACCATGCCTGGTTAACTGACATATCTTTTCTAGTAGGTTGGGTGAAACAACGTGGAACCCAACTCTAGC
>JACYMB010000215.1 GCA_015272205.1 Synechococcales cyanobacterium T60_A2020_003
CGTAGAGCAACAGTGCATTCCAGGACATTCGCCCATCGGGGAAGAGGGCAATATTGCCGTTGTCAAACACAATGCCGCTTTCAATCAACGATAGCTTTTTGTGGCGATAGGCATGGTAGGCGATCGACAATGCCTTGCTGCGGACATCGATGTAGTCTGCCCCGATCCACATGGTTTTAAGATTGCCAAAGCGATCGCTCAAGTCTCGTCGCAGGTAATCGGCAAGCACCGGATCGCCGCCCGCCGCAATATTGAGCCAACCCTGCGCTTCGGCATCGTTAGGATTCGTAAATCGTCGGAGATACTCGTATTCAATGCGACGCAGGCGATCGATGGATAATCCTTCGGTTTCAAACACGAGGGTAACCGGAAGCTCAGATTGGGGCAGTCCTAAGGTGCCAAATCCGGGCAGTTTCCGGATTCCAGCCGCTTGGGCGAGTTCTGCGTTAACCGTTGAGTCTACAAACTGCTTGCCCACATAGGTTTCACCTTTTGTGAGCTTGATGCCCGTAATTGCTGACCCTTCTTTCAGCACCGCATCAATGGCAATCCCGCTCAAAATATCTGCACCGACGGACTCCAGCATTTGCCGCAAGGCGCGATTGGCTTTACGGGGATCGAGGGCGATTTGGGTAACTTCAGACCGCTGCAAAAATTCCTGATAGAGGGCAGAGGGTTCACCAAAGGTGGGGAGATTGTAGGTACGACGAATATCAGACGGAACTCTGCTGCGATCGAGGTAGGACAATCCGCCGCGCACAAGATGCCCGCCCACACCATTGGCCGAACTGCCTTTGAACAGGATGAGGGTTCGGGGTTTGCGGCCCGTGCGTCGTTGAAACTCGCGGGCAGCGGAAACTAGGGTTAAAATTCCAGGAACTTCATCGCCAAAACCAATGAAGTCGTAGGAGCGAGTCGATGATGGTTCAGGGGAAGGCATAGTCGTTTCTCCAAAATTAAGCCTGTCTTACTCAGATCATCAAGCTCGATGGGAGACGTTCCGTATCTTCCTCTCAAGAGTACTCGCGCGGGTAGGGCAGAGCCGGAGAATTGCCTGGTATTGTTACAAGACGCAATCCATAGCAGTTCTGAACCTGCCCGTACAAATTGGGGCGATCGCCCCAATGCCATTTCCTGATTTACTGGGCTCATACCAACTTGAACAGGAGATTGGCCAACGCAGCCCCTAGCGCCTCAACCGATTTTTGCTGCGCCTCATCTGTCATGCCGCCCTGCCCGTCGAACGCACTAGCTGCACTGGGAATGGCGCGTTGATCGGGAATCACTAGGGTTCCGATACTTTCTAGAATGGAGCGCACATGGGTCAATCCCCGGAGTCCGCCCAGTCCACCAGGGGACGTGCTCATGATGGCGGCCACTTTACCTTTGAAACAGGTCAAGGCTAGGGGTGCTTCACCCGGTTCAGCTCGTGATGCCCAGTCAATCGCATTTTTGAGCAATGGTGTGATGGAACTGTTGTATTCTGGGCAGGCTATCAAGAAGCCCTGATGGGATTTCATCAGAGCCTTAAAGTCCAGTACCGATTGCGGAAAGCCCTCACGGTCAAAGAGATCCTGATCGTACAGAGGCATGGGATAGTCTCTTAGGTCAACGTAAGTGACCTCTGCACCTGCGTTTTGGGCACCGTTTGCCGCTATTTTGACCAACTGTTTGTTGAATGATCCGGTACGCGCACTTCCAGCAAAGGCAAGGATCTTTGGAGAGGTAGACATAGAGGTTTAGGGTATCAAGTAGGGCAAGATAGAACATTTGCGACGACTCGAAATCGCATTTTGAAGCCGAACAAAGGGATTCTCCCTCTATTCGGCTTTTTGGTATTTCACATCACGGCCTGCTTAGAATCTGAAAGCCGCCTGCACGCGAGCATGGATTCTCGAAGTGAACCCTATTTTTGAATCAAATGGGCTTCCAAGAACCACAGACGCTTATCGATGGTGCGAGAGATCTCCGTGTAGAGATCCGCCGTGTCTGCGTCACCCAATTCGTCGGTTTCATCAATGGCAGTGCGGACATGCTTCGCATAAGCACCAAAGCGTTCAGCCAAGGCCGTAATATGCTCTGTACCGTCCACCGCGTCGTAGGGATATTCCGGCAGAATAGACTCGGAGGCCGCAATGCGGGCCGTTCCCATTGCCGTGCCCCCCAGGGCCGTGACCCGCTCGGCCACCATGTCTACGTATTCCTCAAGCTCGCCTGCAATTTCGTCAAATAGCTCATGGAGTTGGTAGAAGTCTTTGCCCTTAACGTTCCAGTGAGCCTGCTTGGTTTGGGTTTTGAGGTCGAGGGTTGCGGCTAGGGTTTTGTTCAAAATGGCGATGATCTGGGATCGCACCTCCGATGGAATATCAATCCGTGTGGGATAGGTGCGTTGGGCACCCATATTGATTGCTTTAGGGGTTGTTGCTGTCATGGAAAAATCCTCCTGGTAAGGCAGTGTATAGCAGTGTATAGCAGTCCTAATAAGCCGTTGGGGGAACTCCGGCATGAAATTCTCAGGGATATATCTCTTTCTGTCTGTTTACCTCTATCCCCCCATCTCAAAATGTACATAAGCGTTTTAGGGTTTCGAAGCCGTTACACTCTCATGAGCCTAATGGTATTTGCAGTGAATTTTCAATCGGCTTCAAGGTGGATATATAAATCATACTCGTTATGAGTATGATTTGCAAGCTTTAAGTATCTAGGAATGGGCGATCGCCCCTTGTGAAATCTAGCTCGATACGGTCACCGCACCCTGGCGCAGAATGTACCAATCCTGACCTGTCCACTTAGCAACCGTGGAGGGAATGCCAGAGCTGGCTGGGGTGTCCGTCGTCTCTGGGGTCTGTTCGATTTGGCGAATTACATCCAGGGGAAGGGTGAACACCTCTGGAAATGCTGCTTCAATTTCAGTCTGGGTTTGTAGGGCAGGTTCCCCAGAACGGTTGGCGCTGGTGGTGGCCAGGGGGCCAGTTTGAGCGAGGAGGTAGCGGGCGATCGCCCGATCGGGAACGCGAATGCCAATCGTTGTGGGATCAAGGGGATTCATCGACCGAGGGAGGCGATCGCTGGCAGGTAGTACCAAGGTCAATGCGCCCGGAAAGTATTGATTCATCACCCGCTGCCAAACTTCGGCTTCGGAGGGACTCCCCTGAACGTAGGGCATGAGGTCTGCGATAGACGCACCCATGAGAATCAGCGGCTTGGTTTGACTGCGCTGCTTCGCCTCATAGATCAAATGCGCAGCATCGGGACGACTCGCCAAGGCGGGAACCGTATCCGTTGGAAAACTGCCTAAATACTGGCCACTGGTAATTTTATCGACCCAGTCCTGTACTGAAACCTGCGGCATGGTCTAAATCGTTCCTTTTAACGCTTCAAGCTCCTCTTGAACGGAGGGGGGAGCATACCCTAGGGAAAACGCTTTGCTACTGTTCATCGATGTATCGGGCGATCGCGGCGCACCCGTCGGCACGCTGTTCTGACTGCAAGGGCGAATTAACGCTTGGGACAAATTAAACACCTCTACCATCTTTAGGCCAAACTCGTAGCGAGACAAGCGCTCTTGTCCCCCCAAATGCAAAAATTCTCCCCGTCCCTTTTCCAGGGCGAGGAGCAATCCCTGGGCGGCGGTGGTGTTGCTGACCGGAGTGCGGTATTCGTCGGTAAATAGATTGAGCGGTTTTCCTTCGCGTAGAGTGGCGAGAAAGGGCTGGATAAAGCTGCTGGCATGGTCTAGAACCTCACCAAACATCAGCGGCATTCGGGTGATTACCGCCTCGGGATAGACGGCAAACACCCGCTGTTCGGCTTCGGCTTTTTGCTGTCCATAGACGTTGATGGGAGAGACCGGGTCAGCTTCACTGTAGGGGGCTTGAAGACCATCAAATACAAGGTCAGTGGATGTAAAGACAAAGGGAATTTTTGATGCAGCGCAGATAGAGGCGATCGCCTGGGGAACGCGCACGTTGATCGCGTAGGTTTCTTCAGGATACTGTTCGCAAATGGCGGGACGGGCTTGGGCGGCGGTGTGAATGATGGCGTCGGGTTGCCAACGGTCGATTTGTTCGGTTAGGGCGGAGAGGTCACACAGATCCACTTGAGCAAACTCACCATGGGGAAGCGTGATCGGATGGACTGCATAGGTTCCGCACACGTCCCACCTTTGCTGCTGAGCCACTTGACACAGCTTATAGCCTAAACATCCGCTGGCCCCGGTGACGAGCAATTTCGCCATTGGTCTACCTCCTCCTTTACCGTCCGGGGAGCGATCGCCATACCCTTTCCCAGAGCGATCGCACTTGCTCCCAGACTTCGGGGAACTGGATTCCAAAGAAGAGTTGGAGCGCTAGGACAATCACCGCAATGGCGATCGCGGCGCGGACGGTCGCTTTGAAGACGCTCACCAGCCAAGTGAAGACTAGAAATGAGATGAGAAGTGCGGCAATCAGCAGAAGCCAGTTCATCACACCCGACGCTTACCCAGAATTTATGCTGCCTAGAATAGCGTAGAAGATTCTTGAACGGCTAAGTTGGGACGTCAACCATCCGACTCATGCCTACCCTACCTCAAGAAACAGCTTCCGTTGATCAATCAATCAGGACTTACGCAATCGGGCGATTTTGCTCGGATTACACCCGCACAAAATCACCTAAAAGACTAGGGAACTCCGGACTGCTCCTATGTAATCCCCAAAATTGCCCAAAAGGGGCGATCGCCCGTTCCAGCCACAGGAGGTTCAAGCTAGCCCAGCCAGATGAAAGCTCACAGTAGAAATGCTCAGCAAGAATGATATGGTAAACCCAAGAGCCTATCGCTGCATTGGCGGAGTGCTTGGTTTGTACTGTTTTACGGTTGAATCACGTTACGGTTGCGGATGAACTACGTCATTGCTGTATTGCCCGATCGCATTCAGGCTGAATCTGCCTACACTGCCTTGGAAGCCGAAGGTTTGCCTATGAAGCAAGTCGCTATTCTGGGTAAGGGCTATCAAACGGCAGATGAGTTTGGTTTTCTTGAGCCAGGGAAGCAAGCCCGGAGACAGGCGCGGCTCATGTCTTTCTGGCTCGTTCCCTTTGGATTTATCGGTGGTGTAGCCTTTAATATGTCTACTCAGTACGACCTATTTGATTGGGCAGGCCGTCTTGGTAATGAGGTTATTGGCGGCATTTTTGGGGCGATCGCTGGGGCAATGGGCAGTTTTTTCGTCGGCGGTGGCGTTGGACTGAGTAGCGGCAGTGGCGATGCCTTACCCTATCGGAATCGCCTCTCCCGAGGAAAATATTTGGTTGTGGTGAGCGGTGCGCCCAACATCACTAACCAAGCCACCAAAATTCTCAAAGGCTTCAATCCCGAAAATATTCAGGGATATGTGGATACCTCCCATTAAGTAGCTAGAAATAAAACCCCAAAGGCCCTGTGCGGGCGGCGCAGGGCTAGATCTGGTTTTTAATTCAGTCGGGTTACTTAATACAGTTGTTTAATTTAGTTTTTTTGATTGCAACCATTCCATGACGCAACTTCCAACCGATCTCGATGGGGCGATCGCCCAAGCCAAACAAGCAACTCAAGCGGCCCTTGCCGATGGCTACTCCCGCTTGCAGGTGGAATTACTCTTTCCCGAACTGAAGGTGATGCCCGTCGCCCAGACTTTCTTGGCTCCCTTTGAGGACCTGGAGTCCAAACTTCGGGTGATCTTCCCCGATGCTGGAGCTGCCGCCCTTGCCCGCCGCGACTGGGGAGAAAAGCCCTACGCCATTCGGGGCATTCGTGACATGAATAGCGAGATTCAGCCGGAAGAAACGCTGATTATCTTCGTAGAGCCCTCCTCCGTTGAAGTACAAGAGGTCGAGGCGTTTTGTACCGCAGCGGGCGATCGCCCTGTCGTACTGCTGAATCCACGCTTAGAAGATGTTGCCACCATCGGAATTGGCTATGCCGGACGCCAACTTCGAGAGCGATTTTTAAGCCTATTCGACTCTTGCTACTACCTGCGTCCAATGGAAGGAGCCGTCATCTTCCGCTGCTATCCTTCACCCTGGCAGGTCTTTTTAGAAGGTGAAGATGGTGAGTACACTCTCATTGCTGAACAGCCCAGTAAGCCCATCGGGGATGACCTCACCCGCCTTCTAATGCAGGCCACAGGAGAGGGGGGAAATGAGTCAGATACCCCCATTACGCCTGTGCGGAAACCCGGTTTACTGTCGGGATTACAAAATTTTCTACGTGCCCTTAGCCAGTAGCGGAGCAAGCCTTAGTTTGTTCCGTTCTGTCTCGGAGTCGGCTGAGCGTTAAAGTCCGGAAAAACCAAGTCATCACCAGGAACGGTTCCTGAGTCCGTCGGCGGAAGATCACCGGGTGCGCCTGGAAGCTGAAACGGATCAGAATTGAGATCGAATCCGGGCGCAGGCACATCGGTAGGGATAGCGGATGGATCGGTCAGTTCCATGTCCGCTCCGCTGTCTGGCAGGGTGGCTAAACCAACGCGATCGCCCCCCACAGAACGGAGTAAATCCAACACTTCAACCACGTCGTTGTAGCTGGCAGACCGGGACGCATAGAGAACAACCGTGCCTGTTGGATCGGTGGCTTGGAAGTCAAACATCGCATCCAAGAGCTGATCGCGAGTAACAGGTGTACGCTCAATGTAAGTTTGGCCAATCGGGTCAATGCTAACGATGAGCATGTTCCGCATTTCGGTACTGCCCGTAGAAGCGCGAGGCAAATCTAAGCCAATGGTGGACTGACGGGTTAGCCCCAGGGCGGCCAGAATAAAGAAAGTCAGAATACAGAAAATAACGTCAATAAGCGGAATGATTTCAATACGGGCTTCTTCCGATGCGTGTTCCGATCGCAGTTTCATAAAAAAAGTCCTCTGGTGCGCTGAACGGGCGATCGCGCTATTTCTCACTAGGGTCTTTGAAAATCGTTTCAACTAAATTGGTTTCAGGTGGCGATGCAAGCGATGGTGGAGTAGACGCACTGCGGGCTGGAAGCAGATTTGATCCCGATTCAATCCAATCTTTGCGATATAAAAGCTCTAACTCATTCCCGGCCTTACGAAACAGTTTCGATTGTCCCGCAACTAGCCCTTGAAAAACCCGATAAAACGCAGCCGTAAAAATCGCAATAATTAGACCTGCGGCAGTACTGATTAAGGCTTCTGCAATTCCCAAGGTCACGCCTCGCGTATCCGAGGTTCCAATATCCCCTAAGCTGATCGATCCCAAGGAACTAATCAAGCCCAGCACCGTTCCCAGCAGTCCTAGCAACGGAGCCAGAGCAATCACCGCTTCCATAACCTTTTCGCCGCGCCGCATGGCTGCCAGTTCCTCATCTGCCGCCGATTCTAACGCCAGTTGAAAGACCTCTGGTGGCGGATTTTGCAGCCCAAGGGGAGCGTATAAAAAGCGTCCGATGGGCTGATCGATGGATCGGCGTGCGACATCTGACGCTGCAATCCAATCTCGGTGAGCCGCTTCTAGAACCCGACCTGCAATTTCGCGTTCGCGGGTTAAAATCTTTGACCAAAACCAGATGCGCTCGATGATTGCACTGAGAGCCAACATTGAAAGTAATAGCAGGGGCCACATGGCAGGGCCACCTTTCACAAAGAGTTCAGGAATATTCACAGCTAGTTCTCACTTGAGTTCGCGTCTCACACCGGGGATGATAGCAACTTGCGGCTGATGGGAGGAAGAATTTTCACTCAGCACAGCAAGTTGGTAGGGGGTTGCTTTTAATTTGCCTGTAGATTAACCGCTAGACTGGACTATTGGCAATCGACAAAGCATGAGCAAGGTTTGGAAAATCCATTCTATCGTTTCGTTAGGGGAAATGATCTCGTCGCTCTGACGGGTCAGGATGTGCTTTAGTTTCATTAGGAACAGGGGAAAGTTCACAGATTGCGCAACGTTTTAATAAAGTTGTGTAAGGTTACGGAGATCCTGGTACAGGCAAACGGGCATACTGAGCATAGTTCAATACTCATAGTAATCTCGAGTGAGTGCTGAAACGACACCCATAGGAGTTTTTCCAGTCCAGAACAGTTCTCGACTCTTCCTTTACAGCTTGTTTAGGGGTGTTATCCATTCCCCTTAAGATCGGTATTTTGAGGGTTAAAAGATTTTCTGGTCGTAAACTCCCCCAACTCTCGCATAGGCTGACGGCAGTCTTCGTTCAATTTACTTATTCCTGTTTTACCTAACCTGCCACAGCTAGCGCGAGATGAGACTGCTGAGGCTTACCTGTAATCAGGCGATGCGATCGCATGAGCAAATGGAAATGGGTTTATTTTCCCCAGGTTTACATCGGAATTCGTGAAAAGTTGCTGATCAGTTTCACGCTGCTGTTCAGTGTCGTTTTTGTGGTTTCGTACTATTGGCTTTATCGAGCAGCCATTGGGCAAGTGGTGGTGCATCTCCAGCAGGAACTGCTGCAAACGGCGCTTTTTATGGAGGAGGCATTTGCGTCTAACCCGTCTTTAGAGGGAAACACATCTGCGGATGTCGGAGACCAAAAGCACCTGCAAGAGATTTACAGGATGATTTCGTTGGCGGATCTTGCATCTGGACATCATTACCACTACATCTTTTGGCAGGTTACTTCGCCCATTGCATTTCTCCGGTTTGCCCAGGTGTTGCACATCGATGCGATTGCAGAAGGCATTGAAACCGAGCGGCAGAAAATGATTCTCAGACGCATGCGCTGCAAATATGGGCAGGGATGCTTCTACGCCAAACCGCTAACGGCGACGCAAGTGCTAGACCTTCTACATCGACTGAATGCGGATACATTACCTGTTTAGACGGACATTGGGCGATCGCCCTTCCATCCAATTCGCTCAAACCGGCATGAGCGATCGCTGGCAGGTTGGACAAATGGCATGGATCGTGAGCTGACAATCCAGGAGGTGATAGCCGTTTTTTTCAGCAGCTTTGATTCCCGCTCTTAGGATGGAATCGTTTTTGAACTCAATGGTTTTGTTGCAGCGCACGCAGATGAGATGGTGATGGTGATGGGGAGAGGGTTGGTTAATTTCGTAGTGCTTGTGCCCTTCGGCCAGCTCTAGCTCTCGCAAAATCCCCATACGAGACATCAGCTTTAGCGTCCGGTAAATGGTGGCAAGACTAATGCCCTTTCCACGCTCCTGCAAGAAAGTGTGAAGATCTTCAGCGCTAAGATGTTTGCCTTCGGGCAAGTCATGAAAGACATTGAGGATTACTTCGCGCTGGGGAGTCATGCGCCAGCCTCGGCTGTTTAGCTCTGCTTTGAGCGAGGTCGGAGTATACATCTGTGGTTATTTCCCCTCAATAAGGCGACCTTACTGAAAATATTAAAGAAGAATCAATTTATTTGCAACAATAAAACTTTGTTGAGAACTGCTATTGAAAATTCAGTATGGCTCAGGTGCCCTTGGAGTGGATTGCGCTGGTCATTGGGAATTCGCGACTGCATTGGGCGTGGGGAACGGGAGCCGAGGTGCAGCAGGGTTGGCATACGTCCCATTTGGTACCAGAGGCGATCGCCCGTTTAGTCAGCCAAGACTTTGACTTTACATCTATCGATGAGGCTTGTCCGAACGGAGCAAAGCGGTTCAAAGACCGTGATTTGTACATTGCCTCCGTTGTCCCGGCGCAAACGGCTCAGTGGGTTACCTATTGCCCCAGGGCAACCTGCTTCACGCTTGCCGATCTTCCGTTAAAGGATGGGTATCCAACCTTGGGGATTGATCGGGCGTTGGCAGTCTGCGGTGCGGTGGCTCGGTATCACAGGCCAGCGTTAGTGATTGATGCAGGAACCGCCCTCACGGTTACAGGGGTTGATGGGGAGTTTCGGTTCATTGGTGGGGCAATTTTACCGGGGGTGCGGCTTCAGTTTCAGAGTTTGAGCCTGCATACGGCAGATTTACCGCTGGTAACGCTTGATTCTGTTGAGGACGTTCGTTATCCTCCCCGTTGGGCGACCCAAACCGAAGATGCCATTCTCAGCGGTGTCCTCCATATGCTGACCGCTGGCGTGCGGGATTTTATTCAGGACTGGGGCGATCGCTATCCCAATACAACCCTGGTACTGACCGGGGGCGATCGCCGTTTAATCTGGATAGGGTTAGCATCTGTTGATCCAGCCCTGGCAAACCGGGTACAGGCGAGGGATACCGCTGTCATGGAGGGAATGGCGATGGCGATCGCTCAGCGCCTGTCCTGTTAAGAAATATCAGTGAAATTAAAGCTTGATTACGAGATGCCGACTGGCGCTCCAGGGACAAAAACAGGGGTGATAGGGTGATGAGGAACTCTTGTCATTGAACATCCTGATTTTTAAGAAAAGCAGTCTTTATGTATAAAAAGAAGTTTGAAAAAGATTGGATCACGGCGGCGGTGACGGCTGGATTGGGAGCAGGCGTGGTGACCTCGTTTGCCGTGAGTCAAGGTCAACATCCCTTGCTCGCGCTCAGCATTACTGGGTTTGCCATCTTGGCCACGCTGGTGCTGGATCAAGTGCTTTGATTAGGTTGCCCTCTGTCTGTCTTCGGCTGAGATGGGTCGGATAAGCGCCGAATCCCAACCTCGGCTGTTTTGATGGGTGCGCGATCGCCCCATTCCTTGCACAAATCCTGTTTCTGGCATCATTCCTCGCATAATAATCAGTAGCGCCTGGTGGAAAGCACCAGGTTTTTTCATCACCGAACCTTGCAACATTTCTTCATACGTCTTAAAAAGGAAGAAAGCTGCAACATTTGAATGAGTGAAGTGGTACACCTTTATACATGTTTCTCCCAAGGGACACGTTGAGGTGAGGCTGAGGCGATCGTCGAATGCTCTGTGAGAAGCTAAAATTCTGTATAACCTGACTCATTTTTTGGGGATACGGTTTTCGAAAAGCCGACTGCCGACTTCCCGTTCCCATGCTTTCCCTGCCTGTGAGTCTGTCAGCCATCTGAAGGAGATTAAGCGATTGGTGTTCAAACACTTGAAGCAAGATTTGAAGAACGACCTGATTGCAGGCTTGCTGGTGGTGATTCCGCTGGCGACCACAATCTGGCTGACCTTCACCATATCCACATGGGTCATTAATTTTTTGACTCGGATACCCAAGCAGCTTAATCCGTTTAACGACCTCAATCCGTTCCTGGGCGATTTATTGAACTTAGGGGTGGGGCTGGCCGTGCCGCTGTTCTTTATCTTGCTGATTGGCTTGATGGCTCGTAATATTGCGGGACGATGGTTGCTAGATCTGGGTGAGCGCATTTTGCAGGCGATTCCGCTGGCAGGCGCAATCTACAAAACCTTGAAGCAATTGCTGGAAACAGTGCTGCGCGACTCTAGCGGCAAGTTTCGGCAGGTGGTGTTGATTGAATATCCCCGGCGTGGCATGTGGGCGATCGCCTTTGTGACCGGAACTCTGGGTACAGGCGTTCATCCCCACAGTTCAGAATCCATGCTGAGTGTGTTCATTCCCACAACGCCAAACCCGACGACGGGATGGTATGCCATTGTGCCGGAGAGTGAAGCGGTAAAGCTTGCGATTTCTACGGAAGATGCGTTTAAGGTGCTGATTTCGGGCGGCATCGTGGGGCCAAGTACGCTGAATGTTGCCTCTGCTCCGACGCCCCCCCAGCTCGAAGCCCCCACTGCTCAACCGATGGCAGATCTAAAAAAGCAGGTCTTTTCGATGGTTCCCGTGGAGGAAGAGGGCTAGGATTATCATCTTTAGCTTTTAGACGGCAAGCCCCGCGATGTACCTGAAAGGTCAGCGTCGGGATGAGAGGCGCGTGAGTTGAGGTAC
>JACYMB010000216.1 GCA_015272205.1 Synechococcales cyanobacterium T60_A2020_003
AGCACTATTTCAGAGACCCCTCCCAACCTCCCCTTACCCTAGACGCGAAGCGGCTTCCCGCAGGGTAGGGGAGGTGCCGTCAGGCGGTGGGGTTTAGTGCCACCCTATAGCAGGATTTCGTATGATACGGTGCTAACCGTGATGTTTCCAGACATGAACATCTTGCACTTTGGAAAATCCTAAAGTGTTACCAAAGGGATGAGGCATGTGCTCAAGCTGCACAATAGACGTAGGATGCTGGTCTAGAAAACCATAGCATCAGAGGCGATCGCCCCGCTTTCTGGTTTAGAGCGTTTGCCGATCATCCGCAGGGAGACGCCTCTGGAGGGGGCTAGGGTCACGCCACGACGACGGGGGACCTCAGACCGCGAATCCGCCAACTCCATTTGATAGTTCATCATGGCCGTGGCGATCGCCAGCTTCATTTCGTAGAGGGCCAACGCCTCCCCTACACAGCGGCGTGCGCCATTCCCAAAAGGGATGAACTCATAGGGAGAATATTTCTTTTCCAAAAAGCGTTCGGGGCGGAAGGCTTTGGGATTGGGATAGAGATCGTCACGTTGAAGGGTCAGGTACATGCAGCCCATGAAGATCGTGCCTGCCTCAAACTGGTAGCCCAGAATCTCCACAGGTTCTTGAGCCACCCGGGGGAACGTCAGCATCGCTACGGGATTCCGGCGCAGAGTCTCTTGGCATACGGCAGTCAAGTAGGGCTGTTTGGCAATCGTCATAGGATCGGTTTCCCCATCCAGACTATCCAGTTCTGCGAGCAGTTTTGTTTTAACCTCTGGGCAGCGATGGAGCCAGTAGAGTGCCCAAGCCATCGCTGTTGCTGTTGTTTCATGTCCTGCAAAGAGCAGCGTCATGATCTCATCCCGCAGTTCTTTGTCGGTCATGGGTTGTCCTTCCTCGTCCCGTGCCGCCATCATCAGCGACAGAATATCGGTGCGGCTGTCATCGGGATGGGTGCGACGGTCTTGAAGTTCGGCGTAGATCAGATGATCAAGCTGCTCGCGAAGCTGCAAAAAATAGCCCCACGGACTGCGCGGCCCCCAGTTCTTTTGCAAGGACTTGAAAAATAGGAGTGCCGAAGCCAACGGTGAGCTAAAGCGATCGGCCATTGCAGTCAATAGAGTTTTGATCTGCTGGCTTTTTTCGCCTTCTGATAGACCAAACACAATATCAAAGATGATTTGAAGAGAGACTTGTTGGGTAATGGTACGGGCTGAAAAGGTCTCTCCGGGGGGAATCGCGTCAAAGATAGATTGGGTGAGTTTACAGATCGTTTCACCATAGATCGACAGGCGATCGCCATGGAAGGAGGGCATGATAAGCTGGCGTCGCTGCTTGTGGCGATCGCCCTCAATCGCAATCACAGAGGCATCCCCAATCAGGGGTTCTAGGATTAGATTTAACTCTCCAGAGGCATGAAACAGCTTGCGATCGTTCATCAAAATATACTGTATCGCTTGGGGATGGCTGACGATCACAATATCATCGCCAAAGCCAATGCCAGGACTTCTAAACAGGTCTGGGTAGCGTTGATGGGTACATTCCAAGTAGCCCACGGGATCGAGAATCCACTGCAAGCGTTGGAGGGCAGGCAAGCGTTTGGGGGATTCCAGCGTTTTCATAGGCGTGGGGGACGTTTGCAGAACGGGTTACGCATAGTATACCGATCATTCCGACGTCGAGCCAGGTTCATCTGAATCGTTGATTGACCAATGGGCAACATAGACACCACTAGGAGCGTAGAAGTCATCAGCGGATTGGTACAGCGAGGCTATATTTCCCAGCAATAGCCCTAGCCAGAGTTCGACTAGCGGTCGATTCATTGCCTGTTGAAGATCTACTAAGCGAACAGACTCTACTGTATTGCCGAGGTGACGATGGAGATACTGAGCGATCGCCCCAACCCAAGCCGATACATCTTCATCATGAGCCACAGCGATCGCCCGTTCATAGGCTCGTGTCTCTTCTTCAATGAGATCCAGCAAATCTCCTTTGGGCATTGCTTGCACCACCGATTGAATCGGCAGTGATGGTCGTTCGCGGGGAGAATAATGGGGAGTATAGGGTTGGAGAGCATCCTCCAAATTAAGCTGCATCGACTGACGCAACACACCCGCCAGCAGTGCCGCGTCCAAAATCGGTTCGTGGGCTACCGGACTATAGCGCTGCTCCCATTCACCCAAGAGTTCCGTTGCCTTAGCTTCAATCAGGGTCGCTAACTGGGCGATCGCCTGTGCCCCGGTTTGAAGCTGAGCCTCATCGGGTAACTGACAAAGCTGAGATTCCAACGATGCCCATAGGGATTTGACGCTGCTGGTTTTTGGTGCGGTTAAGGCCGCCTGAATCTGAATATTAAACGGAAGTTCTAGCTGTTTGCCGTCCATGCGCTGCCTCCTGGCTAGTCCTGCGTGTAGGGACAGGGCACAATCGGACATCCGTGGACGGGCACCTCTTTGACCACGTCCTCGAACCGTGAAATCCCAAATTGCTGCAAGAGTGCCAGCATTTGCCGAATGTAGTCGCCCACCTCATCCCCTCTCATGCCCATACAATGAACAGCAGGAATTCCGGCAATGAGGCGATCGCCCTGCCAAACCTCGGCAGCCACCGCATGAACAGGCGCATCGGCAGCTTGACGATAGAGCACGAGCACCGCTGCACAGATTTTCGGAATTGGAGGTGGAGACAGGATCAGCATTCCAGACGAGGGCGTGACTTGGTCAGTTGCAGATTGCATGAGGCGATCGCGGCGACGTTTCAGCAGTTTGCGGTGGGCATTATGCTCGGCACGATAGCGGTAGTGATGGCGGCGGCGGTGGCAATCATAGCCCAATTGACGACTATCACGCGGATTCCAGCAGCCATCCCCCTCCTCTCCATGCAGGGCGATCGCCTCTTCGGCGGATAAGGTCGCACAATGCTTACATTTGTGATTTACAGGACGAGCCATGACTTTGTTCCCTCATGCTAAATGGCAAGGGCTCCGAATCGGTAAGAGAAGCGATCATGTCGGTTCCTCCAGGGATTGCTCTAACAGCGTGATAATCGCCTCGAACTCGTTCACGGTTTTGGGAAGCTGATCCCAGTCAAAATCGTCAAGCTGTTGGGCGAGGTGGGTTGCATAGGTTTTGAGTAAGGGATGAGGATAGGCGATTGCTAGCTGCTGGATGTGGGCTGCAAACTCTTCTAGTTCATCGAGGACGAGCGTATGCCGGAGGGAGTCCCACTGGGTGGTTTGAAGCTGTTTGAGTTCTGTTAAT
>JACYMB010000217.1 GCA_015272205.1 Synechococcales cyanobacterium T60_A2020_003
CTATGAACTCACGCTAACAACCTAGGGGCTGTCATCAATTGTAGGCTCATTGTCCAAGAATCAAGGTTTACAGCCCCTAGCTCATTGACTGGAGCGGGCGCGGCAAGGCTCATACCACACGGGTTTGGTGGAGAATTGATGACGCGCCCTAGAGACTAGGCTCAACCGTCCAGCTATACGATTTCCTCTGTAGGGCGTATGGTGCAAAAGCGACAGAGAATGTCCGTTAGGCACCCCCTGCATTACTTAAATTGCTCTACTCAAAGTTTGAGTAGTCGTGGGCGGGTTACTCTAAGCTTCAACGGGTTCAGCTTCCACCACCGCCGTGTTCTCATCGCGAACCGTGAGATAACGAAGCACATCCTCTCCTAGACGCATAGCGCGCTCCATCGCTGCCACCGCAGCGCCCGGCGCTTCATAATTCATCTGAACGTAAATGCCTTCTTTGTGGTTCTTGATCTCGTAAGCGAGGCGACGCTTGCCACGGTGCTGGGTTTCGATTGGCTCTGCACCATTATCTTTGAGAACCCCTTGGTACTTGGCGATCGCCTGATCTACCACTTCATCCCCCAAATCTGGGCGAAGGATATACATTGTCTCGTATGCTTGGCTCATGTCAAAAAAACTCCTTATGGACATAAGTCCTCTGCTGTACAATTGCCCTAATTTGTCCCTGGGCACAGAGGCAAGGATTCATAATCATACATCAGATTCGGGTGAATGACACTATGGCGCAACGATATGTCCGCGTCCAAATGGAATCAGGACAACTCTATTACGGAATTTTGCATCCTGATCGACGGGTTCAAGTTTTAGATGCTCCGCCTTGGCTGAAAGGCCAACTCATGGACGTGTGGCTACCTGCCCAAGATTACAAGCTGTTAGCCCCGTGTGCACCGTCAAAGATCCTCGCCGTTGGCAAAAACTACCTCAAGCACGCCCTTGAAATGGGAGGCGATGTGCCGACAGAACCTCTCATTTTCATGAAGCCTTCCACGAGCCTGACCAGCCCCAATGCTCCAATTTATTATCCGTCCCAATCCAGCCAGGTGGACTACGAAGGGGAGCTAGCGCTGGTGATTGGCGATCGCTGCTTTGGCTGCACGCCCGAAGAGGCTCGTGCCAAAATTTGGGGATACACGATTGCCAATGATGTCACCGCCAGAGACTTACAGCGCAAAGACCACCAATGGACAAGAGCGAAAGGATTTGACTCCTTTTGTCCGTTGGGGCCGTGGATTGTACGCGAGTTAGCTCCGGGTGCGCGACTGCAAACATTTTTGAACGATGAACCCACACCCGTCCAATCCGCCAAAATTGATGAGATGGCATTTCCCCCCCATGTGCTTGTGTCTTATATCAGCGAAGTGATGACTCTGCTTCCCGGCGACATCGTTCTCACAGGCACTCCGGCAGGGGTAGGGCCGATGGAGGTAGGCGATCGCGTCCGGGTTGAGATTGAGGGCATCGGATCGTTAGAAAACATGGTAGCCCTAAGGGAGATCAAAGCGCAGGCAAAAGCAGTCAGCGAAACACCTTCAAAACTAGTGACGCCCACAACCAATGATGAGTAATTGAAAAGCTAGAGCGCATTGCATCCTAACAGACGAACCCTAGCGAACTTGGGCGTAGGCCGCATCGGAAAGGGTAGGAATTTCGGCATAGCGTCCCATCCAAGAAAGCACCATTGAGTATATGCAAGCTGCCAGCGTACCCAGGAACACCACGTTAAAGATGACGCTGGTGATAAAGCCTCCCCCCAAAACGGGGTCAAGGACATACTGCCAAATGATGCTAACCAACGACATCGCAATGCCGATAATGATGGACTGACTGGTGTTAAAGCGAATGAAGTGGTTGATGGATTCGTTTCGCACCACCAGGGCAAACAGCAGAACAAAAATAAGTAGCCCCCCAATAAGGGGGATAAACCGCAGGATGGAGGTGTAGACCACCAGCAGCGGCGTTAAGGGGAGAAAAATGACTTCCAATTCTGGAAATTCTGCAAAAAAGGGGCGACTGAAGAAAAGATAGGAATCCATAATAGGCAGCAAGTACGGTAAACTTGCCAAAATTCGGTTCAGGACGGTCACTTCACCACGCCAAGTCATTTGTTCTCCTTCGCTTTTAGCTGAACTGAAGGCTATTTTTCCTAGAATAGCGTAGTTTCCAGAACGCCTGAGAACTCGGTTCTGGACACGACCTATGCCCATTTCTTAAAGCTTGCGCATGGAGAGAAATGCGGGACGTTCTGCTGTAGCCACTTATTGAGCACTCGAAAAGTCATTTATAACTCAAAACTGAGAACTCAAAACTAGTGGGAGAAGCGTCCATGCTTGTAGCAGGCGATCGCCCCTCAACGCAAGACACAACACTGTCACACCAACGTCACACCAAAATCAAAATCCTGCCATACCAAAATCAAATCATGGCGCTATGATGAATCCTTGACCGACCTAGCACGAGCGTACAGACGAGTCGCAATGATTGAGGTTGAGCATCTAAGCAAGGTTTACGGAACGATTCCGGCAATCCAAGACGTGACCTTTTCGGTAGAGTCTGGCGAAATTTTGGGCTTCTTAGGGCCGAATGGTGCAGGCAAAACGACCACCATGCGGATTTTAAGCGGCTACCTACCCGCCAGTGGTGGCACGGCAAGAATCGCAGGCCACGATGTCCATGAGGAGTCGATGGCGGTGCGGCAGCGCATTGGCTATCTGCCAGAGAATCCGCCGCTGTATCCCGATATGACGGTTGAGGAATTTCTATATTTTGTGGCACGGCTTAAGCGAGTTCCTGCGGGCGATCGCGCCAAACGGGTGCAAGCGGCGATCGCCCGGTGCAACCTTGAGGAAAAGCAGCAAACGCTGATCCGTAAGCTCTCCAAAGGCTTTCGGCAGCGGGTGGGTATTGCCCAAGCCATCGTTCACGATCCGCCTGTAATTATTTTGGACGAACCGACGGTTGGGCTGGATCCACGCCAAATTATTGATGTTCGTAACCTGATTAAGAGTCTGGCGGGTCAACACACGATCATTTTGTCTACCCATATCCTGCCGGAAGTGAGCATGACCTGTAGCCGGGTCGCCATCATTAATCGGGGACGAGTTGTGGCGACCAATACCCCAGAGGAGTTGGTGCAGCAGTTAACCGGAGGGCAGCGATACACCCTAGAGGTGGCAGGTTCCCCGGAGGCTATTCAGTCGGTGCTGCAAGCGGTGCCGGGGGTCACGGCGGTTGAGGCGATCGCCCCATCGGACGAGAGCGATCGCCATCAGTTTCAGCTTGATCTCGCCCCCGATAGCGATCCCGGTCGGGAGATTGCGGCGGCGGTGGTGCAGTCTGGATTTGGTCTATACGAAATGCGGCGGAGTCGAGCCAGTTTGGAAGATGTGTTCCTCCAACTCACCATGACGGAGAAATCGACCCCAGAATCGGCAGCAGCGATCGCAACTGCACAACAAACACCCGCCTCAGGGGAGGATGCCTCCACAAGCGAGAGGATCGATTCGGCCAAACCTGGTTCTGGATTTGGGGGATTTTTCAGTCGGTTTCGACCTGCACCCAGTGAGTCCCAGGAGGCTCAGGTAGATGAGCCTGCATCCGATAATTCTGAAGGAGCAGACGAGCATCATGGATAACGTGCAAAGCGTGTTTGGCAGCATCATTGCAATTTACCGCAAAGAGCTTCGGAGCTACTTTGCCTCCCCCTTTGCCTACGTGATTGCGGCAGTCTTTTGGTTTTTGGGTGCGCTGTTCTTTAACTCGATTTTGGGTCAACTCATTTCCAGTGTTGCCCTCCAAGACAGTCTCGGCGGCGGCAGTGAACCACTGGATCTGCCAGGTCAGTTTCTGGCGATCTATCTGGGCATCCTGGGATCCCTATCCCTCTTCGTGTTGCCGATGCTATCCATGGGACTCTACACCGAGGAACGCAAGCGCGGAACTTTAGAACTCTTGGCGACTTCACCGATTGCCAATTGGTCGGTTGCGGTCGGCAAACTGTTGGGAGCGGTCACCTTTTACTTCACCCTCACCCTTCCCTTTATGGTGTACGAGGCGATCGCCATTTCAGCCGCCGATCCATCCATGTCCTTTGCTCAACTTCTGCTGGGACACTTAGCGTTGATCCTCCTTGCCGCTGCCGTGCTGTCGTTGGGAATGTTTATTTCGTCCCTAACGGATAGTGCAATTCTGGCGGCGATCCTCACCTTTGGCCTGATGCTTCTGCTGTGGGTAACAGACCTCATTTCCAGAAGTGTGTCCGGGCCATTAGGAGATGCGATCGGGCATTTATCGTTGCTCAATCACTACACCCAAATTACCCAAGGCGTGCTGGATACGAGCAGTCTTGTGTGGTTTGCAAGCTATATTTTTCTGGGTGTGTTCCTCACCGCCCAGTCCATCGAAGCCTTCCGATTCCAGCGCTCTTAGGGAACATAGCCGCGATGAAGCGAACCATCGATTGGAAATCTTTAAAATTTTTGTTTTGGCTAGCTCCGGTGCTAGTTACCGCTGGTCTCACCGTTGGTTTCTTAAGTGGGTGGGGCATTGCGGCTTTTGTGCTGCTGGCCTTGGGGCTATGGGTGGCGATCGCCTGGGTTGTTGTAGAAACGCGCGGCGGATTTTGGCAACGACGGTCTACCCAAGTGGGCACCAATGCCGTGATCGCAACGGTGTCTGTTCTGGTCATTCTCGGACTGATCAACTTCTTAGGCGTGCGCTATTCCCACCAATTTGACCTCACGGAAGGCCAACTCTACACGTTAGCCCCCCAAACCCAGGAGGTTTTACAGGAGTTGGACACTCCCACCAAAGTTTGGGTCTTTTCACCCACTCCCAACCCCAACGACGAAAAGCTGTTGGAAAACTATGCCCGGACTAGTGATCAATTTACGTTTGAGTATGTTGATCCCCAAGCCAATCCGGTAATGGCGCGAGATTTTGGAGTGACAACACCCGGAGAAGTCTACATCGAAAGTGGGGGCGATCGCCGCCAGATTCAGAGCGTCAACCAGATGGAATCGCTGTCGGAACGGAATTTGACGAACGCCATCGTTAACTTCACCGCTGCCGCCGAACCGTCCAAGGTCTACTTTGTGCAAGGCCACGGAGAGCGACCCCTAGAACCAGGACAGGGAGGATTTGCCGAGGTTTTAAAAGCGTTAGAGCAGGAAAACTATACGGTTCAGCCCATTACCCTAGTGGTCGAGGGCGGTGTGCCGGAGGATGCCGACGTTGTGATCATTGCTGGCCCCCAGCGAGAACTCCTAGAACCGGAACTAAAAGCGCTCGAAGCCTACCTGCAACGACCCAGCGGGGTGATGCTGCTTCTTGATCCCACGTTTAATACGGGCTTAGATGACCTCTTAGCCGAGTGGGGTATTAGCCTGGGTGAGGATAGTTTGATTGTGGATCCGTCGGGACAAGCCCTTGGTTTAGGGCCAGGGGTGCCGCTGGTGACGCAGTATGGGTCGCACCCCATCACCGAGGATTTAGACGGCATTTCCTTCTATCCCCTTGCCCAGCCTGTTGCACTGGAAGAAGTTGCAGATGTCACAGCGACTCCGATCCTGATCACAGGCGCAGATGCTCAAGTGCAGCGGATCGATGAAAACGGTCAGGTACAAACCGACACAGGCAGTGAACAGCAAGGGCCGTTTGCCGTTGGTGTAGCCGCTGAACGGGAGGTGAGTCAATCGCCTTCATCTAACGAATCGGATTCAGCTACCGAGGAGTGGGGCGACGCTGCCGAGGAATCCGCAGCAACTCCTGAAGCGGAGGAGTCACCCACGGAGTCTGAACCTACAGATGGAAGCACCCCAGCAGGGGCGGAATCTCAGAACTCGGAAGAAGAGTCCGCTGAGGCATCCCCGACTCCTGAGGAGGACGCATCACCCAGTGATTCTCCAGGTGAGGATGCCAACACACCAAACGTTGAGGGAGATTCGGATGCAGAACCGGAGATGGCGAGGTTGGTGGTGATTGGGAATGCTAGCTTCGCCAGTGACGGCATTTTTGAGCAGCAGCTTAACGGAGATGTATTTCTGAATGCGGTGAATTGGTTGAACCAAAACGATGAGGCGATCGCCATTCGGCCTAAAGAAGTCACCAATCGCCGGATTTTGCTGACTACCGCTCAACAGCTCAAGCTTGCGGTAGCGTCCCTATTTATCGTTCCCCTAGTGGGATTTGCCATTGCCTTTGCCCTCTGGTGGCGACGTCGTTAATCGGAGAGTCGGACGATGAAACTTCAACCTATGACGCTGGCGTTGCTGATTGGGGCTGCTGTCCTCGGCTCAGTGGTTTACTTTACTGAAATCCATCCCTCGGCTCAAAAAGCAGATCAGGCTGACGCAGGAAGTCAGCCCCTCTTCGACTTTGCAGAAGCCGATGTTCAGGCCTTTTCAGTTACGACGCCCCTCCGGACGGTTTCGTTCAAGAAAACCGACGATGGCTCTTGGCAAATGGTGGAACCTGATCCAGGACTGGCTAGCGAACCCACCGTGGCCTATCTGCTCAACCTCTTGGCAACCGGGCAGAGCGATCGCACGTTGAGCGTCCCTGCTTCCGAGTGGGAGGTGTTTGGCTTCCACCAGCCGTTGGCGGATATCACCGTCACCGTAGCGGATGGACAAACCCACACCCTCAAAATTGGCGAATACGACTTCAACCGCAGTTCTCTGTATGCCTTGCGGGATGCTCCAGACAATGCGCCCCAGGATTTGGAGGAACTCCCTGTATTGTTGGTTTCTCCCGATTTTGAAAATGCAGTGAGTCGTCCCCTGGAAGACTGGAAAAAATCGGCAGACGAATCGGATAATCCCACAAACTCAACCGATGAATCCCCTGAGCCGAACACGACTGAATCGCCTACGGAGGCTAATCCGGATACTCCCTCGCTAGAATCAACAGAGTCTGCGCCGGAGGAATCTCCGGTTGAGTAACGTCAACGTGTTAGCGCCATGAACTCCCCGACGGCAACCTTGCTCGTGTCTTGCCCCGATCAAAAAGGATTGGTCGCCAAAATTGCCAACTTTATCTACTCCAATGGAGGCAATATCATCCATGCCGATCACCATACTGATTTATCCGCTGGACTGTTTTTAACCCGAATTGAATGGCAACTGGACGGATTTAATCTGCCGCGCGAGTTGATTTCGCCTGCATTTGGGGCGATCGCTCAACCGTTGAACGCGACCTGGCAACTCCAGTTTTCCGATACGGTGCGGCGCATGGCTATCTGGGTGAGTCGGCAGGATCACTGTTTATTTGACCTGATTTGGCGACAGCGGGCAGGGGAGTTTTTGGCTGAAATCCCCCTGATTATCAGCAACCATCCCCAATTAGGGGCGATCGCAGAACAGTTTGGCATCGATTTCTATCACCTACCCATCACCAAAGACACCAAAGCGGTGCAGGAATCCGTTCAGCTTGACCTCCTACGTCAGTACCAGATCGACCTCGTGGTGCTGGCAAAATATATGCAGGTTCTGAGTTCTGACTTCCTGGCTCAATTTCCCCAGGTTATCAACATTCATCACTCTTTCCTTCCAGCCTTTGCCGGGGCTAATCCCTACGAACGCGCTTACGAACGCGGGGTTAAAATTATCGGCGCAACTGCCCACTACGTCACCCAAGACCTGGATGAAGGCCCCATCATTGAGCAGGATGTTGTCCGGGTCAGCCATCGAGACACCGTTACTGATCTCATCCGCAAAGGTAAAGATCTCGAACGTATTGTCTTAGCCCGTGCCGTGCGCCTGCATCTGCAAAACCGAGTGCTAGTCTACGGAAATCGCACGGTGGTCATGGCCTAGGCGTCAACCTTATAGGCTGGCAGCGTTGATGAGTCAGTTCTCGATGATGCCAAACCATGGTTAAGTGAATAGGTATGCAGTTGAGACATCCGTAAGGATATTTCTAAGTATATTCCTTTCTTAAATAGCGAGTAGTCGTATCAAAAAGTGTGGTTTTTTGAAAGTTTTTATCCCATACTCGCCGCAGTCTGCTGCCAATCTGGCTGAGCAATCGTTGTCAAAAGTATCTGTGGTTGACCGGATGATTGTAGCTCAGGACGAGATGTTCTCGAGTCTCGAACCTAATGTCCTGGGCAATAAAGATTGAGCGAATTGGAATGACCCTTAGGCTCGAATGAGCCGTGTGACCATATAGCCACTATAACGGGCATCGGAATATTCATAAAATAAGGTAAGGATGCCTGTTTGCCACTGGGCGATCGCCCCTTGTGACGTTTTATGGTAGACGAATGAACATTACGAGGTAACGAATCTAATACAAGATCGAGAAATATCCGGTAATCTGTATTCATCTGCTGAAATAGTCATCATTTAGTTCGTAGTGGCGAAGTGCAAAGCATTTTAGCGTTTGCACCGAGGAGCACCCCCTAGCCTTGCTCTGTGCGATACTAAATCCGTGAAAGGATGGTACATATTGCCAATCGTCATCCTGAACTGAACGTATGTAGGGCGATCGCACCGTTTAGCGACCTGTAGGTTGCTCAGGCAAGAGGAGGATTGAGGGAGTAGTTTTGCAGATGCGTGTTTGTCCCCAGTGCCAGTACACCAATCCCGACGACTATCGCTATTGCCAGCAGTGCGGTGCGAGTTTGTCGGGAGGGATTAGCTTACCTGAAACGCCTAAACTGGATGCAGAGAACTCAACTGATCCGCTTACCGAAACGGATACCCCGATCGAAGAAGAATCTCTAGTAACGTGGTACGTCATTTGTTCGTCGAATGGTTCAGCCTCGGATCGAAGCACTCCTCCCGCAACTCCATCTGCCGATGGGGCCTATCTCGATCAAAGCCAACGCTACGAGATTATGGGCGACGTCGCTGCCATAGGGGTCAACTCGTCAGGCGATGTAGAATTTCAAGTTCACGACCTCTCCCCGGATGCGCCGTCTTACCTAGAGCAGCTCTACGGCATTTGCCCACCTGCTTGCCCAGAGTCCTCGATCTTAGATGAAGAGGACTACCACGTTACCTCTTCGGGGCGAGCGACCTACACGGTGCGTCCCGACCGCGACCTTACCTTACCTGCGATCGCCCAACTCTACCTTAGCCTTCAGCATCAGCTTTATCCGTCTCTGCCAAGGATTCACGATGCTTGGCAGCAAGAAGGCAGCGTTATTTTATTGCTGGAAGATCGGTCTGCCTTGCCCTCTCTTTTGACGGCCATGCACGCTGATTCCATAGATCCGTTTCAGGTTGTGAGTTGGCTCTATTACACCACGAAGCTTTGGGAGCTTCTAGAAACCTACGGTTGCGGTCAAAGTCTGCTTGTCCCTGAGAACCTTCGCATTGATGAAGACGGCATTATTTGTTTGCAGCGCCTTTATCTTGACTCACCCACCGATCCTCCAACGCTCTGTCATCTTGGCGGCCTTTGGCAACGTCTATTGCAGCAAGCAGAGCGCCCGTATCCAGATCCTATTAGGCAGATCTGCGATGACGTGGAATCATCTGTTATTACCACAGTAGCCCAGATCCAAGAGCGATTACGCCTAATTGCAGATGATTTGCAATCCTCGTCCGAAGCTACAGATTTGCAACTCCTTGATTTATCCCTATCCTCTTACGGTGACTCCCAATTGACAATGAAAGAACATGATCATGATTCTCTCCAGTCCTTTACTACGGAACCCAAAGATTTGTCCGCGTCAGAAGAAGGGGAGTCGGAGTTGGAAGATTGGCAAAAGACGACACGGCCTGTTCCTGCCGAACAGATGGATACAGAGCCGGATGGAGATGACCTTCCCACAATCGTCCTCCCGATGCAGTTGTTAAGCGTTGAAGACGCCGGACGTACGGATATCGGTCGTCAACGCAAGGATAATCAAGACTATTTTGCGATTAAGACCCATGTGCGTAAAGTGGAAAGCCCAACGGGGCGATCGCTTCATGCCCAAGGACTTTATATCCTGTGTGATGGGATGGGCGGCCATGCAGGGGGCGAAATCGCAAGCACCCTGGCGACCCAAACGCTGGAGCAGTACTTTGAAACCCATTGGGATGATGGCTTACCGGACGAAGAAACGATTAAGAACGGGATTTTTCTAGCCAACAACGCAATTTATGACCTGAACGTCCAAAATATGCGGTCTGGCAGTGGCCGGATGGGCACAACCCTGGTTTTGGTCTTGCTCCAAGGCACAGAAGTGGCGATCGCCCATGTGGGGGATAGTCGCCTCTACCGCTACAGCCGTCGGCAAGGATTAGAATTGTTGACGGTGGATCATGAGGTGGGCCAGCGTGACATTCAGCGGGGCATGGATCCGGTTGAAGCCTATTCCCATCCCGAAGCGTACCAACTAACCCAAGCCCTCGGCCCCCGGGATCAGGATTTTGTCCATCCTGATGTAGCGTTTTTGGACGTCAACGAAGACAATATTTTTCTCCTCTGTTCCGATGGGTTGACTGATAACGATTTAATCGAAACCTACTGTCAGAGCCATGTTGAACCCCTACTCAGTCCTCAAACTAGTCTGGAACAGGGAGCAAGCCAACTCATTGAATTAGCAAACCACTATAACGGCCACGATAATATCAGCGTAATCCTGATTCGAGTTCGGGTGCGACCTAATACGATGTTGCTGCGTCGTGGATAGGATTCCGCGAAACTTGGACAAAAAAATGCGGGAGATTCCGTCTCCCGCACGGCGTTAAGGAGGGTTGGGGTTACTGAACCGAACTCAGAACGCGCTGATCGGCTGCATCTGGGTTCGCTTCTGGGCTTTCTGCCTCTGACGGAGGTACAACCTGCCAGAACTTCGGTAAGTAGGTGGACCAGTTTTCAAGAATGGTCTTAGCTGTTTGGCTGCCTGTCCGCTCTAGGTAATCTGCAATCAATCCCTTCAACTGTTGCTCACCCGCTGAGGTGGCCACCCGCTGGATTTTCACAATTTCAGGATTCACCTTAGCGGGGAAGCTGTCGTCTTCGTCTAGGAAATACCCCAGGCCTCCGGTCATACCAGCCCCAACATTGCGACCGACATTGCCAAGCACAACGACCGTACCGCCTGTCATATATTCACAGCAGTGGTCGCCCGCTCCTTCAATCACGGCCTGTCCTTTCGAGTTGCGGACGGCAAACCGCTCTCCGGCCTGTCCATAGGCATAGAGGGTTCCTCCGGTTGCACCATAGAGACAGGTGTTGCCAATAATCACGTTACGAGCCGGATCGAAAGTTGCATCGGATGGTGGAACGATCACGATCTCGCCACCGTGCATGCCTTTACCGACGTAGTCGTTGGCTTCTCCCACCAAGTTGAGAGTCATTCCTGGCAGGATAAAGGCTCCAAAGCTCTGGCCTACACTGCCTTCAAAGTTCAGCGTGATTTGGCCTTCAAAGCCTGTGTCTCCGTACTTCTTGGCGATCGCCCCAGAAACGCGAGTTCCCACGGTGCGATCGGTATTGACGACGCTTGCGGAATAGGTGGCTGTGCCTTGGTTGGCGATCGCCGCTTGAATCGCTCCATCCGCCAACATCTCATCATCGAGCACTGGGCCGTTGCTGTGAACGTCACCATGCTCAAGCCAGCTTCGGTTTGTGCGGGTGTCGGGCAGGTTTAGCAAACATCCCAAATCTAGGAACTGGGTTTTGGTGACCGCCGCAGATTCGCGGACTTTCAGCAAATCGGCGCGTCCAATCACATCTTTCAGGGAACGGTAGCCCAATCGTGCAAGCAGCGATCGCACCTCTTCCGCCACAAAGTAGAAGAAGTTGACCACCCGTTCAGGAGTACCGGGGAAGCGTTGGCGCAGCTTTTCCTGCTGAGTAGCCACCCCAACGGGGCAGTTGTTGGTATGACAAATACGCGCCATGATGCAGCCCTCCGCGATCATGGCGACAGAGCCAAAACCGTACTCTTCTGCCCCCATCAACGCCGCCATCATCACATCCCAGCCCGTTTTCATGCCGCCATCCGCCCGCAGCAGGACGCGATCGCGCAGGTTATTTTCCATTAGCACTCGGTGAACTTCTGTTACGCCCAGTTCCCACGGTGCGCCTGCGTGCTTGATCGAGCTAAGCGGCGATGCGCCCGTACCACCATCGTGACCGGAAATCTGGATGATGTCGGCATTGGCCTTCGCAACTCCAGCTGCTACAGTTCCGATGCCCACCTCTGCGACCAGCTTCACCGATACTTTGGCCGTTGGATTGATCTGGTGCAGGTCAAAA
Organism: Synechococcales cyanobacterium T60_A2020_003; assembly: GCA_015272205.1. Taxonomy (NCBI): domain Bacteria; kingdom Bacillati; phylum Cyanobacteriota; class Cyanophyceae; order Synechococcales; species Synechococcales cyanobacterium T60_A2020_003. Next base: position 12,208 of record JACYMB010000217.1, read on the forward strand.
ATCAGCTGTTCCAGATCCTCAATCGAGTAAATATCGTGGTGGGGCGGGGGTGAAATCAGGGGTACACCGGGCTTAGAGCGTCGCAGCATCGCGATGTACGGACTCACCTTCTTGCCAGGGAGTTGTCCCCCTTCACCGGGCTTCGCACCCTGAGCCACCTTAATTTCAAGCTGTCGTCCGCTCATCAGGTATTCTGGCGTTACCCCAAAGCGACCAGAGGCAATCTGCTTAATCGCTGAGTTTGCCGTGTCGCCATTACGAAGACCTTTGAGGTGAGGTCTGGAGGGGGACAATCCATCAGCACCCACGTCATTAATCACGGGGTAGCGAGCCGGATCTTCACCCCCTTCGCCGGAGTTGGATTTACCGCCTAAACGGTTCATGGCGATCGCCAAAGTTTCATGGGCTTCCTGGGACAGCGAACCGAGCGACATTGCCCCCGTACAGAAGCGCTTCACGATCTCCTCCACAGACTCAACCTCGTCCACAGAAATAGAAGGGCGATCGCTCTGGAAATCTAGCAAATCTCGCAGCGCAGTTAAGGGACGCTCTTCGAGATATTTCATGTAGGTTTGGTAGTGGTCGTAGCTCTTGTCGGTTACAGCTTTGTGGAGAGCCTTGGCCATCTCAGGGCTATTCATGTGGTACTCGCCACCAGGCTTGTAGTTGAAGAAGCCAAAGTTTTCGAGTTTCTTCGCGGTTAACTCTGGGAAGGCTCGATGGTGGAAGGCCATAATTTCCTGCGCCAGTTCAGCCAGGGTTAGTCCGCCTAAACGAGAGGGAGTTCCTCTAAAGGCGGTATTCAACAGATCGCCCCCGACACCAATCGCCTCAAAAATTTGCGCCCCGTGGTAGCTGGACAGCAGTGAGATTCCCATCTTGGACAAGATCTTGAGCAAACCTGCCTCAACCGCTTTGCGATAGTTTTGCTGAGCCGTTTGGATATCAATTTGGGGTAAGCGTCCACGCTCCATCAAGCTTTGAGTTTTGGGGTCAAACCACCAGTGGCAAACCGTTTCCCAGGCCAGGTACGGACAGATGGCACTGGCTCCAAAGCCGATCAGGCAAGCGTAGTGGTGAGTGCTCCAGCACTGAGCTGAGTCCACCACTAGCGATGCCTTCATGCGAAGTCCGTGCCGAATCAAGTGGTGATGAACCGCACCAACCGCTAGAAGAGGTGGGATATAGGTATAGTCTGCGTTCACCAAACTCAGCTCACCACTGGGATGGAGGCGATCGCTCAGTACTAGGATCTCACTGCCAGACTCAACGGCGGCGACGGCTTGATCACACAGCGCTGCGACGGCTTGCTGTAGACCCTCCGGCCCTGTCGAAACCGCAAACATGGTGGACAGCGTCTTGGTATTGAATTTAGACTGGCAAACCTGATCCAACTCCGCAGGACTTAGGACGGGGGAGTCGAGCTTCAAGAGGCGAGCATCTTCAGGCTTCGCTTCTAAAATGTTGCCCCGCGCCCCCAGTTGCAGGCTGAGGGACATCACCAAACTTTCACGCAAGGGGTCGATTGCCGGATTTGTGACCTGGGCAAAACGCTGCTTAAAGTAGTCGTACAGGAGGCGAGGCTTAGTGGATAGCACCGCAAGAGGAATATCATCCCCCATGCAGAAGGTGGGTTCTTTCCCTTGGGATGCCATCTCTTCGATGATCATCTCCACATCTTCGCTCGTGTAGCCAAAGGCCATCTGCTGGCGAATCAGCGTCTCGCTATCTAACTGATTTTCGGCAGGGAAGCTGGCAGGCTCTAGTTCCACCCGATGCTGGCGTAGCCATTCTCCGTAGGGCTGTAAGCTTGCTACCTGCTTTTTAATTTCCCAGTTTTTCAGGATTTTGTGCTGTTCCAGATCAAAGGCGATCGCCTGTCCTGGCCCTAAACGACCCTTTTCCACAATTTCCGTTGCGGGAATCTCCACAACGCCCGCTTCCGAGGAAACCAGCAGGTATCCATCGCGAGTAATCACATACCGGGCAGGGCGCAGACCATTGCGATCGAGGGATGCTCCGACCTTCTTCCCATCGCTGAATACAATCAAGGCAGGGCCATCCCAGGGTTCCTGAATGCCGCTGTAATACTCGTAAAAATCAACAATTTCGGGATGATCGGCCAACGCTGGCTGGTTCTTGTAGGCTTCGGGAACCATGATCATCAGTGCTTGTAGCGGTGTACGCCCAGATCGCACCAATAGCTCCATCACATTGTCGAGCGTTGCCGAGTCGCTATTGTCTGGATTCACAATCGGCTTCAGAGTCTCTAGGCGATCGCCCCAAAAGGGATGGGACAGACTCGACTCACGAGCCATCGCCCAATTCATGTTGCCCAAAACCGTATTAATTTCACCGTTGTGCCCTAGCAAGCGCATGGGGTGCGCCAGCGGCCACTTGGGCATGGTGTTGGTGCTGAAACGGCGGTGATAGATAGCGAAAGGAGTCGTGTAAAGCTCGGATTGGAGATCGAGGTAGAACTGCCCCAGAACTTCAGACCGCACCATGCCTTTGTAGACGATAGTCCGATGGGACAGGGAACAGATATAAAGATCCTTCAACCCCGTAAGATCGGGTTGTTCGCTCAGCAGGTGGGTCGCCGCTTTTTCGATTTGCTTTCGTAGAAGATAAAGCTGTCGCTCTAGCTCGTCGCCTTCAACTCCGTCTGGAGCTTGGACTAAGAC
>JACYMB010000218.1 GCA_015272205.1 Synechococcales cyanobacterium T60_A2020_003
AAATTGCTATGGCTCTGAGGGAGGCATTGGGGGAACCTCATCAGGGGCGATCGCCAACCCTCCGTCCAGATGCAATAGAGGCATATGTCGTTCACCCTCTCGTAGAAGGAATAATTTAGGATGGCTGTAGGGGCTTATCCGAGCCACCTACATTTAACCCACCCATGATTGCCCCTGAGAGCGAGTATGCCTAGCTATCCTGGAATTGCCACTGCTGCCTTTCGCCATCCCCTCGATGCCCAAGCCGAACAAACCCTCCGCAGCGTTCCGGGGTTTGATTTAGTGGCACGCAAGTTTGTGGAATTTACGCTGGAGCGGCCTCGATCAATCTTCCTATTGGGCAACAGCATTGAGGTGGGGCCACGCCAATATTCCACGATTTATCAGATCTTCCGCCAATGTTTGCATGATTTGGATATATACCCCGAACCCACCCTGTTTGTAACGCAATCCCCCCAGGTGAATGCCTACGCCCTCGGACAAGATCACCCCTGCATCGTCATGAATACGGGATTGCTGGAGATTTCCGGTGAGGCCGAACTGCGGACAGTTCTTGCCCATGAGCTAGGACATTTGAAGTGTGGACACACGATTCTGTCGCAGATGGCCCAATGGGCGATTTCGCTGGTGTTTGAGCTGTCTAACCTCACCTTTGGCCTCAGCAATGTCGTGAGTACCGGGCTCATCCTGGCGTTTTACGAATGGCTTCGGAAAGCGGAACTGTCAGCCGATCGGGCGGCCTTGCTGGTAGTGGATGAGCTAAATCCAGTTCTGCAAAACATGATGTACTTTGCAGGAGGGAGTCGTCGCTATGTGAATGAGCTAAGTTTGAAAGAATTTATTCAGCAATCGCAGCGTTACCAGGAGTTGGATCAGGACAATCTGAACCAGGTGTACAAGTTTTTCCTATACAATAATTTGTCCAACGGGGTGTTTTTAAGCCATCCCTTTACTGTCGAACGGGTGCATTTTCTGCAAGAGTGGTTTAACTCGGATGATTTTCGGACTATTCGGGCAGGCAACTATCCCCGCTCGGAAGAAAGTGCGGTGAATGTGGACGTTCAGGATATAACCCAACCCCCAACGACGACGCCTCAATCTCCGCCCCAAAGTGCCGAGGATGTGGAACGTCTTCGCCGCGAGTTAGACGAGTTGCAGCAGGAAATTGATCGGATTAAGCGATCGCAATCTGGGAATCCTTAACGTAGGGCGATCGCTCCTTTTGTGTTCATCTCGGTGTAACGGCTTGTGGTTACACTGGCACTATGATCAGACACGCCAAGCATATCAATCCCAATCCTGAGGGTACAATACCGTCAGGTATTGATGCTGAGCGCCTAGTCCACTCAATCCCGCTGGGTATTCTCGTTTTTGACCTAAACGCAACCCTCCTCTACGCCAACGCCAACGCCGAAGACACCCTGGGCAGACCTTGGGCAGATCTGTCGGGAGATCGGTAATTGCAGGTTATTCACCCGGATGATTTTGCCGTGGTCATCCAGTCCTTTAATCACGCTGTGCAAACTCAACAGCCTTGGCGTTGTACCTGCCGCATTGTTCGATCTGAGCAGGATGGGGTCAGGGTGAATATCTGGGCGATCGCCCAAGCCAATGTCGTTGAGGATCAGATCGTTTACTCGGCGTATCTACAAGACGTTTCCGAACTCCAACAGGCTCAAATTTCTTGTGAGAAACCGTTGAGCGATCGCCAGCACAATGTTGAGATCATTGCGGATGCTGTACCCGTCGGTCTATATCGCAATGATGCCGACGGCAACTGCGTTTACATTAACCAGGAAACCTGCAAGATTCTCGACATCACCTTTGAAAAATGACTGGGGCATGGCTGGGCCAGCCGCCTCCATCCAGAGGATGTGGAACGAATGCTGCACTCCTGGCAACGGGCATTTGAGGCGAAAACCTTCTGGCAAGACGAATATCGCTTTCTGCATCGCGACGGCACCGTGATTTGGGTGATGGCTCGCTGCGTGTTTACCTTTGATGACCGGGGTGAAAACACAGGCTCCGTCGGATCGCTGACGGATATTACGCGCCAGAAAGAAATAGAGTTGGAGCTAGAACTAGCGAACCAAGAACTCGAACGATTAGCGAACTTAGACGGATTAACCGAAGTGGCCAACCGCCGCTACTTTGATCAGTTTTTAGATCAAGAGTGGCTGCGTCTACGGCGAAGTCAACATCCGCTGTCGCTGCTCATGATTGATATCGACTGTTTCAAAGCCTACAACGATACCTACGGGCATGTGCAGGGCGACCAAATCCTCAAGACCGTCGCTCAACTCTTGGATGGAGTGATCAGGCGTCCCACAGATTTGGTCGCTCGGTATGGTGGCGAAGAGTTTGTGATTGTCTTGCCGGATACCGATGCAGCCGGGGCAAATCATCTGGCCGATGAGATCCTAAGGGAAATCCATGGTCTCGCGATCCCGCATCAGGGATCTTCAGTCAAGGATTTCCTAACCCTCAGCATCGGCCTTGGCAGCCAGGTTCCGGCAATGGAGCGATCGCCCGATGACCTGATCCTTCAGGCCGATCAAGCCCTATATCTCGCCAAAATACAAGGGCGCGATCGCGTTGTGACCAATCCATGAGGAGTAGCCCCTAGGTCAACGAGTACACTTGCCCGTCAATTAGCAGCCGCGTGATTCCTTTGGATTGCAGCGACTCGGTCACTTTGTAAAACATCCGCCCATCGGGAACCTTCACCACCCGCTGCATGCGCCGCGAAAAGCGTCGGGCCACGCGATGGTTATCAAAAATAGGGAGGGTTTTGGCCTGGATCTCATCCTCTGGGATCTGCCCCAGTTCCGCAAATTCCTTTAGAGGACGGGTAATCAACTCAGAGGAGCGATCCACCACGACGTAGCAGGTGCGGGGCAACTTTGCACTGGCAAACGGCAGGATTTCGACTTGAGCTTGGGAGGAGACAATGCTGGCGATCGCAAAATCCCCATCCTCATCCTCTAGATCGTCTAGATCGTCATCTTCGTCGAGAATGTCAAGGTCGTCCTCATCATCCAGCTCATCCAATTCATCTTCATCGCTGAGGGCTTCCATCTCGTCGTAGCGATGCTTGACATCCATCAAATCTTCTTCAATCTCTTCCAGCACATGGACATCCAGCTTTTCGGATTTAACGGGCTTAGCAGGCTTGACCTTGCCATTCCCTGCATCGGGAAACTCAAAAATAGGCAACTGATCGGCGATCGCTCCCCGAGCGTGAGACGATGGAGCGGCAAAATCAGCACTTTCAAAATCCATGCGCGGCCCAGAGCGCTTTTGCTGGACTAGGATTTCATATTCTTCGTCAGGGATACCCTGTTTCACAATGCGGCTGATGGTGCTGTTGCTTACCCCAAAACGACTCGCCAGAGTAGACGTAGACTCCTCTGGACGACGATAGAGGTCAAGAATCTCTTGTTTTTCTGCTTCTGTCAGTCGTTTAGGAGCCATACGCCTTCATCCTTTTGCTTCCGCCAATCGTCACATGTTCCCCTGTCTATTTTGACATTGGAAACCCATAAGCTGCCTCAGCGATTATGGCAGGTTCTTAATTCTCTGGGCAAATAGATGATGAAGTCCGATACAGAAATATGTCTTTTTTCAACGTTTCGTAGAGAAATTGTTTAAGTCCGGCGACGCAAATTTCGGCGCGATCGCGTGGACAGATCGTATTCTAACGCCGCACCCACGCTGACCAAAATGCCGCTAAAGATCCAAAACACTTCGGGTAAGGCTCCGGTTTCGTAATCTTCAATATAGCTGGTGGCGTAGTTGAACCAAATATCCGCAATGTAGAAGCAGAAGGCCGCTGCCGCAATGAACCGCCACGACAGGGAAAAACGACCTCCCCAAAAGGCCAGCAGCAATGCCGTTGCCATCACCAGCAACACTAAATCACCCAGAATGTAGAGCCATCCAACGATACCTGCAAGGGGAGCCAAGAGGTTTTCCACCGCTTGCGCCCATCCCGGTACATTCGCTTCTGCTTCGGGTGCAGTGTCCTCGGCAGGTGTCGGCTCAACGGCTGGAGCAGTCGCCGCATCGGGAGGCAAGGCTTCATTGGTGGCAGCGGCATCCGGGGATTGAACCTGCTCAATGGCGTTGGGTTCAACTACGCCCATGTCGAGCTCTTCGGGAACGGCGATCGCCGTAAAGTAGGCAATCAGGACACCCAGCAATGCAATCCCCGCAATGATCCCGTATTGTCCCAGCATCAGATTGAGGCGACGGGAGGCAACCGCCAAGAACATGCCGCTGCCCAAAAATACATAGGTCAGCAGAAAGAAAAAGTCTCCCGGCGAGACTTCTGGCGATTTGCCCAGCACCAACTCCCAATACATGAGAAACAGGTTGCCAATAAAGTAGGACAGCATCCCTGCGCCGAGCAAGAACCAAACATTCCGTCCACTCACAATTTGGCTGCTACGCCAGTTGCGAAAGCAGAGGAGGGTCGCAAATAAAAAGGCGATTTCTTCTAAAAAATAGGTGCCAACGGAATACCATCCCGGTAGATCTTCCCCTGGCAACGGCACACTAAAAAGGAGGAAAAAGAGCAGAGATAGCACTCCCCAGACGACCGCTGCGATCACGATATTTTGCAGGGAGAGGAGTTGACTGGCGGAGTTTGTGGATTTCTTCAATGGACTGCTCCCAACAACCAAATACGGATCCGACGGGATGTTCCCGCACCCAATGACCAAAATTGCGATCGCCCCCGGTAGAGTCGTCGCTTTTCGTTATAGATAGCTGGAAATATAGCGTAGTTTTACTAAAAATAGTGCAGAAGACAACATTAATTCAGACTAAAACGCAAGGTTTAGGATATGTTTGCAAACGTGAATTTGAATTAAGACTTTAGTTGACCATGATGCAGAAGGTGAGCGGTTGGAGCGATCGCCCTACCGCTCAAACCCACTCCTTTCCGGTCGGTGATTGTTTGAGCCATTTCAGAAACTGGGTGCGATCGCGTTCGGGCAAATCTTGCAGGGCATCCATGACCCGCCCCGTAAAATTCGCATTCCCGAAATGATCTTTGCCGAGGCGATACAGTTCTTGCAGCAAGGTATTGAGATGATGCTCTTGCCAAGCTGGAATTTGGAGGGAGGCCAGGGGATCGATCGTGAGCAACTGGTTCACTGCATCGGGAGTCTCCGCTTGGGGAAAATGCCATTTCTTAAATACAGAGGTCAGTTCCTCTTGAAATAGCGCCACTTGGCGATTGCCCAGAAGATCCTCAATATCAATATAAACAGCCTGGAGTAACAGCAAACACGCCTGCACAAAGGACGGTTCAACATCCGGTTCTGGACCCGCTCCAGCGCCAACGTCGTCCGTCAGGTGTTCCAATCGCACCTTGCCCCAAACGCTGTAGCGCTCTGGCTCTTCCAGCAAGACGCAGGCTTTACCCCGATTATCAGTGAGATCTCGCCAAAACGTTTTGGCTTCCTCTTCCTGGGATGCGCTGAAGACACTGATCAGGCGAAACGTTTGCCCTTGATATTGGAGAATAGGAATTTTTTGATCGCGTTGGGGGTGCTGAATCGTTGAAATTTCAACGTCTTGCCTTTTTAAGATAAACATGGCACCGTTTGTAACTCCTGATCAAGGGCGGAGATGCAGATTATGGTAGACTCGGCCGGAAGGTGCTGCATTGTGACACCGTTATACCACTTTCACTCCGATTGTGAGTAACCTCCAGGGAAATCTACTAGGGCAAACGCATAAAAATCATTGAGTAAGGATTTTGCGGAGATAAGCATCATCCCCCCCGCCTTTTTGCGCTTTGCTTTGATGCCCACTTTGGTGGATTTGTCCTGCCCCAACCGATTCAACGCAATCTGTCGCAATAAGCTCATGGTCTGCGGGGCGTGGTCTTTGCGAATCCGACAGGCATCTTCAGCCAGGGCGGCGGCCATCTCCCTCGGGCAACCCATCGCGTCAATGGTCACGATACATC